>JBMSWZ010000200.1:0-3973 GCA_049425105.1 Cephaloticoccus sp. | reverse complement strand
GCACAAAAGGCCCGATGGCGCACGACGCGTTCTGGTCCTTCGCTTCGCCCAACAACAGCGCGCTCCGTCCCTCGAAGTCGCGCAGGTTGACATCATTGCCCAGCGTCGCCCCGCGAATCTCACCCCACCGCGACACCGCCAGCACGATCTCCGGCTCGGGGTTATTCCAAGTCGAGCGGGGCAACACACCCACGCGCGCCCCGTGGCCGACCGCCGCCATCGGCTGCGCCTTGGTGAACACCTCGGCATCAGGCCCGATGCCCACCTCGAGATATTGCGACCACATCCCCGCCGCGATGAGACGCTCCTTCAACGCCACCGTCGCGGGCGAGCCCGGCTCCACCCGCGACAGGTCGGCCCCCAGCGTATCCAGGATCATGTCACGCACGCGCCGCGCCGCCGTCGGGTCACCCTTGGCCTTCTCCTCGACCACCCGCTCCAGGAGGCTCCGCACGAAGGTCACGCCGCAGGCCTTGATCGCGCTGAGGTCGGACGGCGCCAGCAGCACCACCCGCTGCTCATACCGCAAAGACGCCGCGCGCACCGGCCAAAGGCTGTTCGTAAGCACCTCGTCGAGCGCGCCCAAATCGACACCAGACGCCATCGCCGCGTCGAGCGCTGCCACCAGCTCGGGATCGTTAAGCAACGCGGTGAACGTCGCGAACCGCGCCGAGACGTCGATCACCCGCCCGTCACGCAGCGTCACCACCCGCGGTCCGGCGATCCCGTCGGCGGCGACCGACGCCGGAACCCAGCACCGTCCCACGAATCGCCCACCGCGCCCTGCATCGGGCACGATGTGAGCCAAGCGATAATCAGTCACGGTGACCGGCAGGTCCGGAACAGATGCCATTTTGCCAAAAAACGCCTCCGCCGCCTCGCACGCAAACCCGGAGATGAGCGACCGTGTCGGTTTTTCTCAACTCGCCGACCCACTCCCGCCGAACCTTCGCTCTTCGCTTCAGTCTTTTCGTTTCCCGGCATTTCCGTCCTACTACCCCGGTGGCCGTGCCAACCCCTGCTTTCCTCGACTCTTCCGATCCCGGCATCTACCAGCTCCGCACCACCGCGCCCGGGCCCAACGGACGCCTGCCGCTGACCGCCACCCGCCTGCGCGGCGCCGCCAGCGGTGAGATTTTTGGCCTCACCCAAAACGCCGGCATGGGCTGGGACCCGGCCAAGCTCGCGGGCAAGGAGTTCCTGCTGCTGAGCACCCAAGGCGGCATCCGCGCGCCCGACGGCACGCCCATCGCCTTGGGCTACCACACGGGCCATTGGGAAGTCGGCCTGCTGATGGAGGAGGCGGCGCGCACGCTCACCGCCGCGGGCACCATCCCCTTCGCCGGCTACGTCAGCGATCCCTGCGACGGCCGCACCAACGGCACGACCGGCATGCTCGACAGCCTGCCCTACCGCAACGACGCCGCCATCGTCTTTCGCCGCTTGATCCGCTCCCTGCCCACCGCGCGCGGCGTGCTCGGCATCGCCACCTGCGACAAAGGTCTCCCCGCGATGATGATGGCCCTCGCCGGCAGCGGACATCTCCCCACCGTGCTCGTGCCCGGAGGCGTCACCCTGCTCGCCGAGGAAGCGGAGGACACCGGCAAAGTGCAGACTCTGGCTGCCCGTTTCGCGCATGACGAGATCACCCTCGATTACGCCGCGCTCATGGGCTGTCGCGCCTGCGGTTCGCCGGGTGGCGGCTGTCAATTTCTCGGCACGGCCGCCACTTCTCAGGTTATTGCCGAGGCGCTCGGTCTCACGCTGCCTCACGGCGCGCTTAGCCCGTCGGGCGCGACCATCTGGCGGGACTTGGCGCGTCGCTCGGCCATGGCGCTGCTCACGCAGGAGGCCGCCGGCCGCACCACGCACGACGTGCTCACGCCCGACTCGATTCACAACGCCCTGGTCGTGCACGCGGCCTTCGGCGGCTCGACCAACCTCGTGCTCCATTTGCCCGCCATCGCCCATGCCGCCGGCCTGCCCCGCCCCACCGCCGACGACTGGGCGCGCGTCAACCGACAGGTGCCACGACTCGTCGATGTGTTGCCCAACGGTCCGACCCACTACGCCACCATCCAGGTATTTCTCGCCGGCGGCGTGCCTGAGGTGATGCTGCACCTGCGCGACCTCGGTCTGCTTCGGCTCGACGCCTCCACCGTCACCGGCCAATCCCTGGGCGCAAATCTGGCGTGGTGGGAGACCTCCGAACGCCGCACCCGCCTGCGCGAAAAACTGCGCGAACTCGACCGCATCGACCCCGACAAAGTCATCCTCGCGCCCGCCGCCGCCCGAGCCGCGGGTCTGCGCAGTACGGTGTCTTTCCTGCGCGGCAACCTCGCCCCGGAAGGCGCGCTCGTGAAGAGCACGGCCATCGACTCGTCGCTGCTCGACGAAGCCGGCGTGTTTCACCACGAGGGCCCGGCGCGCATTTTCACCAGCGAGGCCGAGGCCATCACTGCCGTGAAGTCGAGCGGACCCGACGCGCTTCGCGCCCGCGAGATCGTCGTGCTGCTCGGCGTGGGCCCGGCCAACGGGATGCCCGAAACCTATCAAATCACCTCCGCCCTGAAATACCTCCACAAGACCCGTGGCACCGTGCTGCTCACCGACGGACGTTTCTCGGGCGTATCCACCGGTCCCTGCATCGGCCACATCAGTCCCGAGGCGTGGGCGGGCGGGCCGCTTGGCAAACTGCGCGATGGCGACCGGTTGCGCGTGCGCATCGACACGCGGACGCTGGAAGGCTCCGTTGATTTTCTCGGCGAAGCCGGCGCCGATCCGGCCGCCACCCTCGCTGCCCGCGAGGTGCACCCCGGGCTCACCCGTCCGGCGGCGCTGCCCGCCGACACGGAACTGTGGGCCGCGTTGCAGAGTGCCAGCGGCGGCAGCTGGGCCGGCTGCGTTTACGATGTCGACCGCATCAAGCGCCTGCTCGACCTCGGCGCCGCGCGCGAGGCCGCGAATTCCACCTAGACTCCCCCCAAGATTGCCATCGCCGCCTCGGGATCGGCGGATAAAACGACCCCCGGTCAACCTCCCCACCTCCGGCTTCCCTCCTGGTTTCCGCCTGACCTGCTTCCACCCCCATGCCAGCCCCCGTCCTCATCATTCTCGTTAGCATCGTCTGGATCGTTTTCGCCATCGCCCGCCTGAAGCTCCCGGCATTTTTCGCTCTCATCTCGGCCGCGTTGATCGTCGGCCTCGGCACGGCCTGGATGGCCGGTGACGCCCCGATCACAGCGATCGATCGCACGATGCGCGAGTTCGGCATCTCTGCCGGCAAGCTGGCCTACAGCATCGGCATCGCGGCGTTTCTCGGGGAAGCGCTGCTGCTGAGCGGGGCCGCCCGCTCAATCGTGCGCGGGATGATCGCCACGTTGGGCGAGGCCCGGGCGCCGCTCGCGCTCGCGTTCACGGGCTTCCTGCTGAGCATCGCGGTGTTTTTCGACACGGTCTTTTTTCTGCTCATCCCCATCGCGGCGGCGTTGGCCCGCCAAACCGGTAAAAACTATCTCGGCTACATGCTCGCCATCTGCGCGGGTGCCGTCGTGAGCCACGCAACGATTCCGCCGACGCCGGGTCCGCTCGCCACGTTGCAGGCCCTCGACCTGCCGTTTCATGTCGCAATTTACGGCGGCGTGCTCGCGGGCCTCATCCCCGCCGGCGCCGGCCTGCTCTTCGCGCGTTGGGCCAACGCTAGATTTGACCTGTCTCCGCCCGCCACCGCCAAGGCGGCGCAGGAAGACGAATCCAAGGATCCGGGTTTTTGGGCGTCGATCTCGCCCATTCTTGTTCCGCTGCTGCTGATTGGCGTGCACTCGCTCATGCACCAACGGTTGCCCGGGACCGCAGCCGGCGCGGTGATCGGTTTCGTCGGTGACAAGAACATCGCCCTCTCCATCGGCGCGATCATCGCGGTCGGGCACTGCACCCGTGGCATCCGCCGCTGGAGCGAAGCCCTGGCGATCGG
>JBMSWZ010000199.1:0-3992 GCA_049425105.1 Cephaloticoccus sp. | reverse complement strand
CGGCGAGACCGCGGCGCCCGGGTTCCACTTGTCGGTGAAGCCGTATTCGTTGCGCTTGAAGGAGGCGAAGGTGATGGCGGGCTTGGCGTCGGAGGGCGCCTCGGCGGCGGTCACGGTGCGGGCGGGGGCCTTCTCGCGGGCGACCCATTCGTTGAATTCGTCTTCCGCCAGGGCGATGACGCGGAAGCGCATCACGGCATGGGAGTCGCCGCAATACTCGGCGCACTGGCCCCAGAAGTAGCCGGGCTCGTCCGCCTGCAGCCAGAGGTGATTGCCGCGGTTGGGGATCATGTCGACCTTGCCGGCGAGCTTGGGGACCCAGAAGGAGTGAATCACGTCGATGGTGCGAAGGTTGACGCGCACCGGGCGCCCGGCGGGGATGACGAGTTCGTTGGCCGTGCTCAGGACGCCGGCGCCGTCGATCTGCTCGGAGGGGTAATCGAACTTGAACCACCACTGGTAGCCGGTCGCGGTGATTACGTAGGCGTTTTCCTTCTGCTCCTCCGGCACATCATAGGTGAACCAGATGGCCTTGAGGGTGGGCACGGCGATGAAGACGAGGGCGAGCACCGAGGCGCCGATCAGGGAAAGCTCGACCAGCGGGTTGCCATGACCTTGGGGCGGGGGCTCGGCGTGTTCATCGGCGGAGGTGCGGGCCTTGAACTTGAGCGTCGCGTAGGCCAGGACGCCGCCGACGATCACGAAGATGACGAGCGTGACCCAGCAGGTGACGTAGAATACGTGGAGCTGGGACTCCGCCACCGGGCCGGAGGTCACCATGGTGGTCTGGTGGCCGTCCATCTGCCAGAAGTTCAGCTTGCAACCCGCCAGGAGGGGCAGGCTGGCGGCCGCCGCGGCGACCCGGCCAGCGCCGGCGAGTTGGGTGAGGATTGAAGGCAAACGCATGTGCTGTTCGAGGTGTAAAGGAGACAGGCGGGCATGACGCCCGCCAGCCCGCAAGAGAGTTCGGGAAAGAGCGACCATTTCAAGCCCTATTCGGGTGTGTTTTACGCCGCCGGACGGTTGGCGGCAACCTTCCGGGAAATTTATTAAATTTGCAGGCTCAGGCATTAGCGTGGGCGTTGATTCTTGAGCAAACCGCTTTGGTTTTGCGCGGACGGCGGAACCGGCTTAGGGTGGCGGCGCTATGAAACTTCGCACCATGACAATTATTTTCGCGGCGGCGGCCCTGCTGGGCGCCGGCTGCGGCAAGAAGGAGACGGCCTCCGCCTCGGCCCCGGCCGCTGCTCCCGCCCCGGCGGGTCCCCGCGTGATTCAGGTCACGGGCAACGACACCATGAAATACAACCTCAACACCATCGAACTGAAGGTGGGCGAGGAAGTGAAAATCACCCTGACCAACGTCGGCACCATGCCGAAGCAGGCCATGGGTCACAACTTGGTGGTCCTCAAGGCCGGCGCGGATGTCGCGGCCTTTGCCCTGGCCGCCGCCCCAGCGGGCCCGGAGCACATTCCGGACGCGCTCAAGGACGAGGTCGTGGCTCACACCAAGATGCTCGGCCCCAAGGAATCCGACTCGATCACGGTCAAGTTCGACACGGCGGGTGAATACCCCTTCCTGTGCTCGTTCCCGGCCCACTTCCAGATCGGGATGAAGGGCGTGATCATCGTCAAGTGACCCACGCGGCCTCCGCCGCCGTCAGAAACTCAAGCCGGGCCTGCGCCCGGCTTTTTTTGCGCCGGGATCAGGACGCCGCCGGCCACCATTGGTAGAGGAAGAAGTAAACCAGCACGCCCGTGACCGAGACGTAATACCAGATCGGGAAGGTCCATTTCGCCCACGCGCGGTGACGCTCGAACTGGCCCTTGATCGCGAACCAAAAGGTGCGCGGCACGAGGTAGGCGATGGCGATGGCGAGCACAATATGGGAGAGCAGCATCGTGTAATACACGGTGCGGATCGGGCCCTCGCCGCCGAACGGCGTGTGCACGCCCTGCACGAGGATTTTGTGGGTGACGTAGCCGATCAAGAACACCGCCGAGACCGCGCAGGCCAAGATCATGACCTTGCGGTGCGCCTCGCGGTTGCCGGCCTTGATGAGCACGAAGCCGATCGTCAGGAGCAGGGTGGCGAGGCCGTTGAGTGCGGCGTTGAGGGCGGGAATGTCTTGGGTCTGCATGGTTAGAAAAACAGGACGCGGTCGGCGACCAGTGTCACCAGGGTGACGGGCAGGTAGACGATGGACGCGATGAAGAGTTTGCGGGCATTGCGATCCCGGCCCTCCGCCCGCAGGAACGCGCCCGCGCGCCACAGAAACCACAGGCCGGTGGCGGTCGCCACGATTCCGTAGAGGGAGGTGGTAAGCCCCAGCGGCCAGGGCAGCACGCTGAGGCCGAGCAGCGCGGTGGCGTTCACCAGCGACCAACCGGCCACCCAGCCGCCCGTTTCGTCGCGCACGGACAACATCGGAAAAGCCACCGCGGCGTAGTCGTGCCGGTAGGTCCAGGCAATGGCCATGAAGTGCGGGATCTGCCAGAAAACGAGGATGCCAAACAAGATCCACCCGAGGGTGGAGACGCCGGCCTCCGCCGCCGACCAGCCGATGAGCGGCGGCAGCGCCCCGGCCAGCGCGCCGATCTCGGTCGACCAACGGGAGTGGCGCTTCGCCGGCGTATACCAGGCGAGATAGGAGAAGATGGTCGCGAGCGTGAAGATCGCCGCCAGGCCGTTCACCTTCACGAAGATCAACCCGAGCGCGGCGCTGCAGAGCAGCCCGCCCAGCACGAAGGCTGAGCCCGTGGGCACTTTGCCCGCCGGAATGGGCCGCTGCGCGGTCCGTTGCATGCGTGCGTCGGTGTCGGCCTCCAGCCACTGGTTCAGGGCGGCAACCCCGCCCGCGGCGAGTGACGTGCCGATAAGCAGCGCAAAAAATTCCCCCGCCACCCACGGCGGACGGGCGGCGACGTAGCCGATGAGCGTGGTCAGCACGGACAGCAGGCTGAGCCGGGGCTTCGTGAGCTCGAGGTAATCACCCAGGCCCGTGCGGGGAGAAAAAGCGCTCATGGCGTGGGCGCGGGGCTTTCGATCAGGTCACGATGCGCCCGCGCGGTCAGCCAGACGGTGGTCGCCAACAGCAATGCGCCCACCACCACGTGTCCCGTGGTGACGTGCGGCTCGCGGAGTTGCCAAATGACGTGGGCGCCAAGCAGGATCTGGAGGCCCAGCAGGCCGACCATGACGGAGGCGCCGGACTTCAGCGCGAGACCGGCCCCGGTGTCGCGCCAGATCCGGGCCGCAAACCAGAGGAGCGCGACGGTCAACACGACGGCCATCGCGCGGTGGGCGAAGTTCAAGGTGATGCGGTAGTCCCAATGAGCCGGGAGCAAGGCGCCCTCGGCGGTGGAAAGCGGGAAAGTCGGGATTGCGAGGCCCGCATGATTGTGGCGCATCGTCGCCGCGATGGTCAGCTGCGCGAGCAGGAGGAGCACGCAGAGCAGGCCCGCGCGGCGCACGCCGCGCTGCACGGGGGCGGTCTGCTCGACCCAGCCGCGGGACAGCGCGGCGGCGATTAGGATGAGCACACAAACGTAGACTTGGGCGAGAATCCCGTGGGGAATGCGCAACATCTGGCCGAGCGTCATCTCGAAGCCCGGTATCGCCAGCGAGTCGAGCAGCACGCGTTTGCCGCCGATGAGGCCTTGGACGATCACGATCGCGAGGGCCCCCCAGCCGAGTCGGCGCACCCACGCGCGGGATTCGCGGCGCCACAGCCAGACGGCGAGAATGATGGTGATAAACCCCATGACGGCACCGGTCAGCCGGTGGGAATGCTCGGCGAACATCGCCAAGTCGCCGAGCCAGCCCTCGGGATTCACCGACCCGTTGGACAGCGGCCAGTCGGGGAACGCCATGCCGGCACCAATGCTGGTGGTAAACGCGCCCAGCGTGACCAAGACGAATACCCAAGTCGCGCCAAGGGCGGCGAACCACGCAAGCGCGGGACGGTAGACAAGCTCGGGGCGGGCGGGGG
>JBMSWZ010000198.1:0-4000 GCA_049425105.1 Cephaloticoccus sp. | reverse complement strand
CTTCTTGCCGCGATCAAACCCGTCAAATTCATCCACGACGAACGCCTTGGTGATCTCGCGCGGACGGGCGCCCCGGTAGTTGTAGAAGAGCACCGCGTCGCCGTCGGCGAACGTGGCCACGGGCTTGCCGTCGCTCATGATCCAGGTGGCAGGGACGAACTCATCGCCTTTCATCGAGTCGCCGGCGGGCTGGTCGTAATAGGCCTGCACCGCCGCCTCGGCGCTGTCGGCCTGCGCGACGGCGCCGCGGCCCGCGAGCATGTCGTAGGCTTTCTGCACCCGCTCCCAGCGGTTGTCGCGATCCATGGCCCAAAAGCGTCCGCAGACCGTGGCGATCCGGCCCACGCCGATCTCGCGGCACTTTGCCTCTACCTGCTTGATGTAGCCGAGCCCGCTCGTGGTCGGCGTGTCGCGGCCGTCGGTGAAGGCGTGGATGAACACCCGCTCCACGCCATCGGCCTTCGCCTGGCGCAGGATGCCGTAAAGGTGCTCGAGCATCCCGTGCACCCCCGCGTCGGACACGATGCCCATGAGGTGCAGTTTGCCGCCGGCCTTGGCGCGGGCGACCAGGTCGTGCCACACGGGATTGGTGGCGAGGCGTTTCTCCGAAAACAGCTTGTTCAGTCGCACCAGCTCCTGGTCGACGATGCGGCCGGCGCCAATGTTCTCGTGGCCGACCTCGCTGTTGCCCATGACGCCGTCCGGCAGGCCCACGTCGAGGCCCGAGGCCTTGATCAGAGTCACCGGGCTCTCTCGGTGCAACCGGTCGTCGCAGGGCTTGGTCGCCAGTGCGACGGCGTTGAATTCGTCCTGCGCCGGGTCGGGGTTTTTGCCCCAACCGTCGCGGATCACGAGAAGAACAGGTTTGCGCGGTGCACTCATGGTCAAAAGATAGGTTGGGCCGGGACAGGTCGCCGCCGGCCGCCATGACAAAAAACGTCCATGCCCGCCGCTGGCAAGCGGTCTGCTGAAAAGAGGTCCCGACATGACGCTCATCATTCGCGACCAACTGGTGAATCCGCCGACCTGGTTCGCGTCGTTCCGGGACCTGACGCTATATTGCAGCGTTTTCCTCCACGACGACGTGGTCATCGAGTCGGAGGACGCCGATCCCTACTGGCACTGGCTCCGGTCCCGCGGCGGACTGGATTTTGTCGAGGACTTCGTCCGCCCGAGCACGGAGGACGGCGTGCACCGCGACACCGCCCCGAACTATCAGCGCTCCGTCATCACCGACCGCATCGCGCCGGAAAACGTCCACCGGCTCACCCAGCAGATCAGTTTTGCCGGGGACTGGGGTGAAGACCTTCGGCGGGCCGCGTGCCGTGCCGTTTGACTTCGGCGGATTTTTGCCGACCAATCTCGTCCCATGTCGCGCCGCGCCGTCCTCCTCGTCAATCTCGGCTCCCCCGCCTCCACCGCCGTGGCGGATGTGGGCACCTACCTGCGGGAGTTCCTCGGCGATGAACGGGTGATCGATCGCCCGGCCAGCGGGCTCCTGCGCCGCCTGCTGGTGAACCGGATCATCATCCCGTTCCGGGTGAAAAAATCCGCCCACGCCTACGAACAGGTTTGGACCGACGAAGGCTCGCCGCTCATCACGATGTCCCGATCCGCCCGGGAAAAACTCGCGGCCACGCTGGGGCCGGAAACGCCCGTCTACCTCGCCATGCGTTACGGCGAGCCCTCCGTCGCGAAGGTGGTCGCGCAACTGGCAGCCGACGGCATCACCGACTTGCTCCTTTTCCCGCAATACCCGCACTACGCGATGTCGTCGTGGGAGACCGTGGTCGTGCGGGTCATGGAGGAAGTCGCCGCGCAATCCGCTCTCATCAAAGTAACGACGATCCAGCCCTTCTTCGCCGACGCCGACTATATCGAGGCCCTGCACGCCGTGGCCGCGCCCTACCTGGCCGAGCCGCATGATTTCGTCTTGTTTTCCTACCACGGCCTGCCGGAGCGGCACATGCGGAAGGCCGACTCCTCCGGCGCCCATTGCCTCACGGTGCCGGATTGCTGCACCACCTGCTCGCCCGCCCATGCCACCTGCTACAAGGCGCAATGCACCGCCACCACCCGCGCGTTCACGGCCCGCGCCGGCATCACCGCCGAGCGGCACAAGATTTCGTTCCAATCCCGCCTGGTCGGAGAACCCTGGCTTTCGCCCTACACGGATCAGGAGTTGCAGCACCTGCCCTCCAAGGGCGTGAAGCGCCTGCTGGTGATCTGCCCGGCGTTCACGACCGATTGCCTCGAGACCTTGGAGGAGATCCAAGGCGAAGGGCGCGACCTTTTCCTCGAGGCGGGTGGCGAATCCTTCCAACAGATCCCTTGCCTCAACGATCACCCGGCCTTCATCGATTTTCTCGCCAAGCGCGTGCAGCGTTGGCTCACTGACACCCGGTGAGTTCCTCCCCGTCAGACCCCACTGCCGCAAAGTCCGCGTCCGCGCCGACGGCAGCCGTGCTGGTGCTCGACGCCGCCGGAAAAGTCAGCGCCTGCAGCGCCTCGGCCGCTGAACTTTGGGGCGTGACCGCCGGCCAGCTCACCGGCGAAGCCTTCGTGCAATTGTTTGAGTTCGACATCGTGTCGGACGAACCCGACTGGCTCGAATCGCAATGGCAGGCCCTGCGCGATGCATCCCTGGACCAGCCAAGCCGCCTGCA
Source organism: Cephaloticoccus sp. (assembly GCA_049425105.1). Lineage (GTDB taxonomy): Bacteria > Verrucomicrobiota > Verrucomicrobiia > Opitutales > Opitutaceae > Cephaloticoccus. Next base: position 1,334 of record JBMSWZ010000198.1, on the reverse strand, counting down.
AGCCCGCCTGCATGACGGCACGCTGCGCGATGTGATTCTCCAGCTCGAACCCGCCCTGGGGCTTGGCGACGACCAGCTGTTCGCCATGGTGCAACCCGCGGCCGCGGCCCCCGCCCCGGTTATCGACACCGACGCCGCCTCGGTGCTCGCCGCCGACGGCGGCCTCGCGTTCTTCGATCTTAATCCCCAGACCGGCACCGCCGACTATTCGCCGGCGTGGAAACGCCTGCTGGGTTACACCCCCGGCGAACTGGCCAACCGCTACACCACTTGGCTTGACCTCCTGCACGAGGAGGACTCCGGCGCCGCTCCCGATCAAGTGGGCCGCCGCGCCACCGCCGGGGCGTATCCGTTCGAGGTGGAATGTCGCATGCGGCACCAGCGCGGCCATTACGTCTGGGTCCAGGGGCTCGGCGTGCGCCAGGTCGACGACTCCGGCGCCGTCACCCGCGTGACCGGCCTGATCATCGACATCAGCGAGCGCAAGGAGCTCGAGGACGCCAGCCTGGCCAATGATGACCGCATGCATGAGCTGGCCGACACCGGCCCGCTCGGTGCCTTCGAACTCGATTTTGCCAACCAGCGTTTTTGGTATTCCTCCGCCTGGGCCGAGATGCTGGGCCTCGCCGACCCGGCGCCGACCGCCGAGGCGTTTCGAGGGGTCATCCCGTCCGAGGAAGCCGGCGCCGGCTTGGAAGGCTGGTGGCTCGCGCGTCAACCCGGCCGCGGCAGCTGGGTGGAGGTCGCCCGCCTGCAAAAAGCGGATGGCACGGCCGAAACCTTTCTCCTTGGCGCCCAACGCCACCTCAACCGCCGCCACGACCTTGCCCGTGTCACCGGCTTCATCTGCCGGCTGCCGGCCGACGTCGCCACGGCCGCCAGCGGCGGCTCGCTGGCGCCGCAAGTGGCGGACGACGCCCTCGCGGCGCTCGCGGAGGCCGTGCTCATCGCCGATGTGCACGGCAAGGTCACGCATCTCAATCTCGCCGCCGCCCGCATCCTGCGCATGGCGCCCGAGCAAGCCGCCGGCCGGCCCGCCAACGAGGTCATGCGTCTCGTTGATCGCGTGAGCGGCCTGCCGGGCGACGACGTCTGCGAACGCGCCCTCGCCGCCGAGGGGTCCCTCCCGCTCTGCGCCGAGCACGCCCTCGACCGGGGTGACGGCAGCCCGCCCGTGCCGATTGCTTGGACCGCCCGCGTGTCGTTTTCGGCCAAGGGCCCGGCCCAGGCCGTGGTCGTGGTTTTCCGCGACCCGGAGGAGATGAACCTCACGCCCGAGGAGTTGCTCAAGGCCAACCGCTTCGAGGCCCTCGGCCTGCTCGCCGGCGGCCTTG
>JBMSWZ010000197.1:0-4048 GCA_049425105.1 Cephaloticoccus sp. | reverse complement strand
ATCCGCTCCACCGCCCGCCTGCGTGAGCAGAGGTTTAACCCTTCCGAAGCCAAGAAGCCAAAAACTCCGCGTTCATGGCTTCCGGGCTTCTGAGTTTTCGTCCCTCATCACGAGCTTCAGGAATCGCCCGGCACCGTCACGCCGCAGGCAATGACGGCGCGGAGCAGCTGGTCACCGTTGAAGGGCTTGGCCAGCACGCCGTTGACGCCATACATGGTGGCGATCTGCAGGTAGCTCTCCCGCGGCGCCATGCCGCCACCGGAGATCGCCATGATGCGTTGCTCGGGCTTGGCGCGGCGCACCGAGTTGATCAGCTCCACGCCATCCATGTCTGGCATCAGCATGTCCGTAATCAACAAGTCGTAGTGCTTCCCCTCAATCTCGGCCAGCGCGCGCGACGAATCCGTCGCGCACACGACATCGCAGCCGGCGCTTTCTAGCAGCAGCTGGGCGATGCCGAAGATATCCTGCTCGTCATCAACCACCAGTATCTTGGGCTTGGGCATGTAACCCTAAAGCTCCGTGGCGCCAACGCCTTCGGCAAGCCCAGCTACGGCTAAAAACGTGTAAAAACAAGCTCACACGACCCCGCACAATCGCTTACAACGCGCGCTGCGTCCGCCGGTAGGCCAGCGGCGCCAGTCCCGTGCGCCGCCGGAACTGCCGGTTGAAGTTCGCGAGGTTGTTGTAGCCGTTGGCAAAGGCGATCTCCGCCACCGGCCGGTCCGGTTCGTCGACCAATGCCCGACAGATCCGCCCCACCCGCACCTCGTTCACAAACGCCTCGAACGTGTGCCCGACCTTGCGCCGAAAATACCGGCTGAACGCCGCCGGCGTCAGCCCCGCCCGGCGCGCCGCCTCGCGCTGGGCCACGCCCTCCGCCAGCGCCGAATTCACATAGTCGAGCACGCGCGCCAGGCGGCCTTGGTCGGCCACGTTGAACTCGGGGGCGTAGCCCGCGCTCGCCAGCAGCCGCGTGCCCCGGGCCGACGCCAGTGCGTGCAGGGTTTCGAACAAGGCCAGCAACCGCGGCAACGGCGCGAGCTTCGCCATGCGCCGCATCCTTGCCGCCGCCTCCCGCGCCGCCCGCCCGGAAAAATGCACGCCGCGCGCCGCGCGATGCAGCAGCCGCTGCACCGCCGCCAGCTCCGGCGCCCCGCCCAGCGTGCCGGGCAGAAATTGCACCACGATGGACCGCGCCCGGCCGCGCCACTCCGGCGGGTTGTTCCAGTAATGCGGCAACTCCGGCCCCAGCAGCACGAGATCACCCGCCGCAAAGCGCTCGATGCTGTCGCCCACGAAGCGCAGGCCATGACTCTCCTCGATCAGCGTGAGCTCGCACTCGGGGTGAAAGTGGAACGGCGAGAAGAACCGCGCCGTCGCAAACTCGCGGCAGGCGAAGGATTCGCCGGGGCGGAGTGATACTTTTTCGAACTGCGCGAGCATGGATTCGGCATTTTGGGTTAATTAAATACCACAACTGGTCAATCGCCGCGTGGCGAGCCGTCTGGATTTCGCCTAGGCTGGCGGCGTCATGTCCCCGACCTCCACCGCCCCCGCCCTCGATGTTGATTCCCCCTACGCCCTCACCGATGAGCAGATCGCCCGGTTCCGGCGTGACGGCTACATCAAATTGAAGAACGTCCTCTCCGCCGAGGCGCTCGCACACTACGGCCCGATCATCACGTCCGAGGTGCACCGCCTCAACACGATGCACCTGCCGATCGAGGAGCGCGACACCTACCACAAGGCCTTCCTCCAAGTCGGCAACATCTGGACGGAAAACGAGACCATCAAGGAATTCTGCTGGAGTCAGCGCCTCGCCCGCATCGCCGCCGAGCTGCTGGGCGTGAAGGGCGTGCGCATGTATCACGACCAGGCCCTCTACAAGGAGCCGGGCGGCGGCGTCACCCCTTGGCATGCCGACCAGTATTACTGGCCGATGAGCAACGCCAACTCGGTCACCGCGTGGATTCCGCTCCAAGCCACCCCGATGGAGCTGGGCCCGCTGGCCTTCGCCCGCGGCAGCCACGCCTTCGAGGCCGGCCGCGAACTCGGCATCAGCGATGAGAGCGAGGAAAAAATCGGCCGCTCCATGAAGGAGCAAAATTACCCACTTGATGAATCGCCGTTCGATCTCGGCGAAGTCAGCTTTCACTACGGCTGGACCTTCCACCGCGCCGGCCGCAACACATCGGACCGTCCCCGCGCCGTCATGACGATCATTTACATGGACGAGGACATGCGCCTGATCGAGCCCGGCACCAAGGCCCGCGAGCTCGACCGCGAAAAATTCGCCCCCGGCATCGCCGTCGGCGAGGTCATGAACAGCCCCATGACCCCGATGATTTACCCGCGGGATTGACCGATGTAGGGCGGGGTTTCCCAACCCCGCCTCGCCCTTGCAGCCGGCGAAAGGCCGGCAAAGGTGGGCGCGCCGCTCCGCGGGGCGCGAACGGGCACAGGCCCACGCCCGTTTCATTCCCACAGGGGCACTGCGCCCCGCGGAGCGGGGCGCCCACCCCCCTCCTAACTCCCCGCATGCCGCACCATAGTTTCACCGGCGCAACGGCGGGCTCCCGCCGCCCTTGCGCCCGACGCACCCCGGGCCGTAAACGCCTGAGGCCGACACCCCGCGAATCGTGATCCCGGTTTGACCGCCGGGAGCCACGGCCTATGGTCCCTCCCCTGCCTGCATGGCCGATTTTCTCGATAACACCCAAAAAGCCGATCCCAACCGCTGCGAACGCGCCCTGCTCGTGGGCGTCAACACGCCCGACATGCGCGTCGGCGAGGCCCAGGAACTGCTCGAGGAACTGGTTGAGCTGGTGGAAAACCTGCAGATCGGCGTGGTGCACACCGAGCTCGTGAACCTGCGCGAGCCCGTGCCCGCCACGCTGCTCGGCAGCGGCCGCACCGACCAGATCATCACGCTCGCGAAGCACCTCGACTGCGACCTGATCGTGATGGACGAGTCGCTCACCCCCGCCCAGCAGCGCAATTGGGAAAAACTTTCCGGCATCGCCGTGATCGACCGCGAGGAGGTCATCCTCGATATCTTCGCCGACCGCGCCCAGACCCGCGAGGCCGTGCTCCAGATCGCGCTGGCGCGCATGGAGTATTCGCTCCCCCGCCTCGCCCGCGCGTGGACCCACCTTTCGCGGCAGCGCGGCAAGGGCAAACTCGGCGGCGAGGGCGAAACCCAGCTCGAGCAGGACCGCCGCCTCGTGCGCGACCGCATCACGCGGTTGCGGGCCGAGCTCGCCATCGTGCAGAAGCAGCGCGGCGTGCAGCGCCGCAAGCGCCTGCGCGTCCCCGTCCCCACCGCGTCGATTGTCGGCTACACCAACGCGGGCAAGTCCTCGCTCGTGAACTCGCTCACCGGCGCCGACGTCCTCGCCGAGGACAAGCTTTTCGCCACGCTCGACCCGACCACGCGCCAGCTCCTGTTGCGCGGCAACCAGAAGCTGCTCGTGACCGACACCGTCGGCTTCATCCGCCGGCTGCCCCACCGCTTGATCGAGGCCTTCAAAGCCACGCTCGAGGAGGCCATCGTCGCGGACTTCCTGATCCACGTCATCGACGTCACCAACCCAAAATTCGAGCATCACCACGCCACCACGCTGGGCGTGCTCACTGAACTCGGTGCGGCGGACAAGCCGATCCTGACCGTCTTCAACAAGATCGACGCCGCCACCGCCGCCGACCTGCAGCGCGCGCGCCAACTGGCGCCCGACGCCGTGTTCATCAGCGCCCACACCCGCGAGGGCCTCGCCACCTTGGAGGCGCGTTGCGTCGAGCTCATGGCCGGCACCCAAGGTTCCGCTGAGCTGCTCGTGCCCCATCACCGCTACGACGTCATCGCCCGGCTGCACCAGCTCGGTCACATCCAGGAGCAGGACCACCGCGACGACGGCATCTACGTCCGCGCCAGAATCCCGCTTTCCCAAACCGGCTTCTTTGAACCCTTCGCGGTGAAGAGCCGCACGGCCGCGCCCGCAAACGCATAGGGTGAGACCAGCAACCAAGGTGGGGGGGGGGGGGGGGG
>JBMSWZ010000196.1:0-4066 GCA_049425105.1 Cephaloticoccus sp. | reverse complement strand
CGTGGCGCTGCTCACCGTGCGGCCGGCGCCAGTGTGGGTGCCATGGAAACTGGCGTTGCTGGCGGGCGAGTTCGGGCATCGCCTGGTGGGGCTGCCTTTGGTGGTGGGCGTGGGAGGTGCCTGGTTGGTGCGCGCAGCGCCGGTGCCGGCGGTGGCGAGCATGCTGGCGGGGGCGGCGGCCCTGGCGCTGTTCCTGAAACCGGTCTGGCAGGCGCGGCGATTGGCGCGGCAGTTGCCGGCGCGGCTAGCCGCGGCGTTCGGTGCGGTGCCCCGTCCGTTGCCGGCCTTCCGCTGGCGGGGACTTTTGGCGCGGCCGGCGAGGCCGGTGACACGGACCACCCGGACGTTTGCGCCCGGACTGAACCTTGATCTTTACCGGGACGCCGACGCGCCGCATCCGTTGCCGTGCATGGTGGTGGTGCACGGCGGCGGCTGGGATGGCGGCGATCGCGATGAGTTGGCGGGCTTCAATCACTGGCTGGCGCGGCAGGGCGTGGTGGTGGCGGCGGTGGATTACCGCCTGGCCCCGGCGCACGGGTGGCCGGCGGCGGGTGACGATGTTCAGGCCGCGCTAAAGTGGCTACAGGCCCAGGCGGACGAATGCGGGATCGACCCGGAGAATATCTTTCTGCTCGGCCGGTCCGCGGGCGGGCAGATCGTCGCCGCGGTGGGGTTTGCGCTCGGCACGCCGGCGGTGCGGGGCGTGATCGCATTGTATGCGCCGCACGACATGGCCTTCGCGTGGGGCGTGTCGCGGGAGGACGACGCGTTGAATTCGCTCAACCTGATGCGCCAATACCTCGGCGGGCCGCCAGACTTGGCGCGGGCGGACACCTACCTGTCGGCGAGCGCGCAATATTTGGTCGGTCCCGCCACTCCGCCGACGCTTCTGCTGCATGGCACGCTCGATACCTTGGTCTGGCGGCGGCACAGCGAGCGGTTGGCGGCGGCGCTCGCCGCGGCTGGCCGGCCGCACCTGTTGCTCGAATTGCCGTGGGCGACGCACGCCTTCGAGTATCACCTCGCCGGGCCCGGTGGTCAGCTCACCGCTTGCGCGGTGCGGTGGTTTCTCGAGGCCACGCGGCGGCATTGAGGACGAATATGCTCGGCAAGCGTGCCGGCATCTGGGATGCGTGGGGTTTTCGGACGGAACATCTATTTATGCCTATTTGGGAATACAAGGTCATCACCAGCGGCAAGGGCGGCTTTGCGACGCCGGCTATGCTGGAGAAATTCCTCAACGACCTCGGGAAAGACGAGTGGGAGATTATCGATTTTCGCACCGCGCCGGACAACGCCCTGGCGTTCAACGGACTGGCCCGGCGTTCCACCCAGCGTGACTGGCTCGTGCAGGACGCCGCCGCGTCCGCCGCCAAGGCCGAGGCCGACAAGCTGCGCGCGGAATTTGAGGCCAAGTTCAAGGGCATGGCCCCTGCGGCCGCCGCCGAGGAATCCGAAGCCATGGAGGAAGTCGCCGAGATGGGCCGGGAATATCGCCGGCCCGTGGACACCTCACGCGACCAGGATCCCGATGCTGACGACGAGGAGCTGGATGAGTGGGAGAAGCTCGCCGAGGAGGAGGAGCTGCCGACGTTTTTCGATGCGATCAAACCGCACATGCGCCGCAACCAGCGCGGGGCCGGACAGGCGGTCGGCGTGGATTACCTCGCGAAGAAGTGGGGCTTTGAGGATGCCGACATCATCGGGGCGTTGAAAGAGTGCGGCTTTGTCATCCCGGATAACGAGGATGCCCCCGCCGCCTACGTCGAATACGACGGCGACCTTTTCTGGGTGAACGTCAACCGGCGCGGCGAGGTGTGGATCAACACCAAGGAAAAGCCGCAGCCCAAGTTCCGCGTCGTGGCCGGCCAGCCGGTCACGGTGGAGGAGCCCGAGAAGGATCAGGGCCGTAGTGGCAGTGGCCGTGACGACCTGAAACCGGCCAAGGAACAGTCCAAGGCCGAGGCCGCGTCGGCCGAACCGGTGGCTTTGCCGGAAGGCGCGGCGTTGATTGACGTGTTGAAGCCGAAGATGCGCCGCAACCGCCATGATGCCGGCAGCTCCGGCAGCACCAGCTTTCTCTCCCGCGCCTTCAAATGGCCGGAGGCCGACCTGCTCGGCGCCCTGGCCGCGCTGGGCCTCGTGCCGCCGGCGGAGGGCGAAGAAAAGTCGGCCACCATCGAGCTGGGCGATCATTCGTGGTGGCTCAACCGCGACCAACGCGGCGGCGTGTGGATCAACGCCCGGCCGTTGCACGCCCCGGCAACAGACGACGCCCCCGCGGCGAAGGCCGAGACCCCGGCGACCGATGACGCGCCCGTGCCGGAGCACCAAACGATTCTGCTGACCCTGCGTCCTTCGCTCGCGGCGACCCGTAACGGCGTGGCGGCGGACCTCGTCAAACTCGCCGAGGCCCAGGAGCGCAGCGTCGACGATCTGACCGCGACCTTGGTGGCCGCTGGTCTCAAGGTGCCCGAGAAGCCCCGCGAGAAGCCCGTTTTCGTGGAAGTGAAGGGCGAGATCTTTTGGCTGAATCGCAACGCGAAGGACGAAGTCTGGCTGAACGCCAAGGCCGCCAGGTCTGACGATGGCAACGACGGCCCCAAGCGGCCCCGGCGTTCCCGTGGCCGGAAATCCGCCTCCAAGTCCGACGCCGCGGAGTAAGCAGCGACGGAGGGGCGTCGCTCTTCGCTGAATCAGAATTCCGCCGTGCCCGGGGTGCGGGCGAAGGGGATGACGTCGCGGATGTTGGCCACGCCGGTCACGAACATGAGCATGCGCTCGAAGCCGAGGCCGAAGCCGGCGTGCGGCACGGAGCCGTAGCGGCGCAGGTCGAGATACCACCAGTAGGCTTTCTCATCGAGGTGGTGCAGGGCCATGCCCTCGCGCAGGACGTCGAGCCGCTCCTCGCGCTGGCTGCCGCCGATGATTTCGCCGATGCCGGGCACGAGCAGGTCCATCGCGGCCACCGTCTGGCGGTCCGGCGCGCAGCCGTCGGTCTTGCGCATGTAGAACGCCTTGATTGCGCGCGGATAGTTGTAAACGGTCACGGGGCACTTGAAGTGCTCCTCCGTGAGAAAGCGCTCGTGCTCAGCCTGGAGATTTGCGCCCCAGGCCACGGGATGCTCCCACGTCTTGCCGCAGGTCGTGAGGATTTCCACCGCCTCGGTGTAGCTGCAGCGCACAAAGGGTTTCTCCAGCACGAAGTCGAGGCGGGCGAGCAGGTCCTTGTCCACGAACTTGCTGAAGAACTCCAAATCCGCCGCGCAGTGTTCGCGCACGTCGCGCACGAGGGCCTTCACGAACTCCTCGGCCAGGTCCATGTCGCCCTGCAGGTCGCAAAACGCCATCTCGGGCTCGATCATCCAGAACTCGGCCGCGTGGCGCGAGGTGTTGGAATTCTCGGCGCGGAAGGTCGGGCCAAAGGTGTAAACGTTGCTCAGCGCGCAGGCGAAGATCTCGGCCTCCAGCTGGCCGCTGACGGTGAGGAAGGCCTTGCGACCGAAAAAGTCCTGCGCGTAGTCGACCGAGCCGTCATCCGTCTTCGGCGGCTGGCCGACGTCGAGGGTGGTGACCCGAAACATCTCGCCCGCGCCCTCGGCATCGCTGGCCGTGATGATGGGCGCGTGGACGTAGTGGAAACTGCGTTCCTGGAAGAAACGATGCACGGCATAGGCGAGGCGACTGCGGACGCGAAACACCGCGCCGAACAGGTTTGAGCGCGGGCGCAGGTGCGCGATCTCGCGCAGGAATTCGAGGGTGTGGCCCTTCTTTTGCAACGGGTAGGTGGCGTCAGCGCCGCCCACGACCTTGAAGGTGGCGGCCACGACTTCCCATTTCTGGCCGGCGCCCTTGGATTCCACCAGTTTGCCCGTCACCTCGATGGCGGCGCCGGTGTGCGCGTCGGCCACGGCGGCGTAGTCGGGCAGGGTGGCATCCACCACGATCTGCATGCCCTTGAGGGACGAGCCGTCGTTGAGTTCGACGAAGGAGAAGGCCTTGGAATCGCGCCGGGTGCGAACCCAGCCTTGGAGCAGGATGGCGTCCGCCGGACCGGCGGCGTTGA
>JBMSWZ010000195.1:0-4072 GCA_049425105.1 Cephaloticoccus sp. | reverse complement strand
GCGCGAGGAACAACACGTGACCTTGAGGTGCGGGAATTCCGCGTTCACCGCCTGGATGTCGCGCACCTCCTGCTGCGTGAGCACGAACGGCTTTTCGCAGCACACGTGTTTGCCGGCGCGGAGCGCGGCGATGGTAATGGGCTTGTGCAGAAACGGCGGCGTCGCGATGTAGACCGCCTCGATCGCCGGATCGGCGAGCAGCTGGTGGTAGTCGGTGTGCACCGGCACTCCACCGGCCGTGGCGGCCAGCTTCTGCGCCGCCTCGGCGTTGACATCGGCGACGGCGACGACCTTGACGGCGCCATCGGGTTTGAGTTTTGACACCATCAGGCTGGCGATCACGCCGGCCCCGATGACACCGTAGCGAACAGGTTCCATGGGTAACAATGGGTTGGACTTGGGGATGCGGCCTCAGGCATTAGTCGATCACATCGACGGCACGAGGGGAAAAGCAGTTTTTTGCCGTCATTACATCCATGACCCCCACCCCCACCAACGCCGCCGAGGCCATCATCGAGGCTTTTTTTGACGAAACGCTCAGCACGCTGCCCGCCTGGCGCCTCGCGCCCGCCGGGGCCGACGGCCTCACGGTCGTCCAGAAATGGGCGTGGGTGCAATTCGACTGGCAGCGACCGCCGGCCGATCCCGCGATGCCGGCCCTGCACTTGGCGCGCGACTGGGACGTGGCCGTCGGCGACTACGACGCCTTGGTGCTGGCCATGGTCGGGCCTTTGGGCACCCGCGCGCGCCTGACCGCGCAAACGGACGCTGGCCCGCGCACCCTGAGCAGTGAACCTTTCGCGCAAACCAAGCAGGAGATCATGCTCCCGCTGGACGGCGCGCAACGCCTCTTGGGCCTGACGATCGAGCTGTATGCCGACGCCGTCCTTGCCCCGAGCGCCGCCTGCGGCTGGTTCAGCTGGATCGGGTTGCAGCACGGACCCACGCTCGAGCGCTACCTGCGGCAATTTGGTCAGTATACCTCCGCCTGGCCCGACTACCTGCAGCCTGAGTCCTTTACGCCCACCTTCCGCCCGGCCTACGGCCTGCACCTCACGGCCGACGAATTGGACCAGGCGCGCGCGGCCCTCGCGGCCGCCGGCGGCCCCGCCACTTCCCTGTTCACCGAGCTCGCCGACGACGCCCAAGCGTGCGCGCCGGAGAAGATGATGAACGGCTACGTCAACTTCTGGAACGACACGCGCTTCAACCGCATCCGCGACCACGGCAAACACCTCCTGACCCACGGCGCCAACGCCGCCCAAGCCGCCGTGCTTTTCCGCGACGCCCACCTGGGCCGACTCGCCGCGCGCTACGCCATCTGCCTCGCGCACAGCACCCGTTGGGATCCGTCGTTCCTGAGTTGGCTGACCGGCTGCAAATGGGACCACCGGGCCTTCGTGCCGAGCCTGGTGATGTATGACCTCGCGCTGATCCTCGACCTGTGCGGCGAGTGGTTCACGCCCTACGGCCGCCAGCTCATCCTGCGGCGACTGGCCGAGGAAGGCCAGGGCACGAACAACTACACGGCGTGGTGGCACACCTATATTTTCTGGTGCAACCAGACCGCCTGGTTCCTACCCGGCCGGATGTATGCCTACCTTGTCCTGGAGCGGGAACTGCCCGCGACCTGGGAGCCCTACCCGCGTCCCGCCCAGTCGCGCGTCGTGCCCTACACCGAGCTCTGCCTCAAGGACCTGCAGGACAACCTCGCCAACATCCTCCTGCCGGACGGCGGCTACACCGAAGGGCCGACCTACTTCACGTTCACCGCGCGGCAGGCGCTGATCTCTTATTATTACTACGCCCGCGCCCGCGGGCTTGAGCCCCGCATGTTCGTGCCCGCGGCGCTTTACGCCACCGCCGCCATGGCCGAAACCTTGGTCAGCACGGCGGACGACGCGCAGATGATCCTGATCTGCGACGCGCAATGCGTCCCGCAGGAGGGCGTCGCGTTCCTGGCGTGGCTCATGCCCGACTCCCACTGGGTCACGATTTTCCGCAAGTCGGTCGCGCGGACCGGCGGCACCCCCATTTCCCTGCTCTCGCAAAACCTCGCGCAGCACATCCCCGCCCAGGGCCCGGAGCTCGCGCCCCTCGTGAGCATGCCGGCCATCGGCCAGATGGCCTCCCATCGGCGCCTCGGCCCGGAATGGGTGAAGCTCTTCCTCATGGGCAACCAGTCGGGGGCTTCGCACACGCACGAGGACAAGGGCTCGTTCGTTCTCGAATTCGCCGGCGACACCTTCGCGCGCGATTTTGCGATCTGCGACTACAGCAACCCGCTGGCGGACCTGATGAAGCACGCGCAGCGGCACAACATGCTCGTGCCCCTCACCGCGGACGGCGCCCGGCCGCGTCCACAAAACCCCATCTTCGCCGACATCACCCCGCAGGGCACCGGCGATGCGCAACGCTTCCATGCGACCATGGACCTCGCCGCGGGCTGGGAGGGCTGGTTCACGCAGTGGACGCGCACTTGGGACGCGCCGACGCCGGACCGTCTCACCATCGCCGACGACTGGGCGGTCGCCCGCGGCGAAGGCGTGGCGTTTCACTGGACCACCGCACTGCCCATCACGCTCGACACCACGCAACGTCGCGCGGTCATCACCGGCCGGCGCGGCCGCGCGATTCTGGAGTGGGATGACGGCATCGAGGCGACGGTCGAAGCGCTGCCGCTGGAAGAACCGGTGTGGAAGGACGTGTTGCGCGAGCGCAAGGAAGCCTGGTTCGTCACCACCCTCCTGCCGGAAACCCAACCGCGCCTGACCTTGACCCAACGCGGCACCCGCGGCCGTCTCGTCGTGCGGGTGCAGCTCGAGTTGATCTAGCGGGACAGCTCGAGACTGATGATCTCGTGCGGCGTGTAGGCCAGCCGGGAGCCACGCAGGCCGCCGGGGATTTTCTCGCCGAGCAGGTTCACCGTGCGCGCCCGCCAGCCCGGAGCCAGGCGCACTCGCGCCGTGCCGCGCTGACCGGACACCTCGTGCAAACGCAGCACCCAACGGTCGCGGCCGAGCGGACGCGCCCAGTGCGGCACCAAGGTGTCGCTGCCTTCCAGACCGAGGAACGCACTTGCCAGCGGCCGGCCGCGATAGGCCTGCACCGGCGTAAACAAGGTTTCCGCGAGCACCACCGGCTGATCCGCGGACGGCGCCACCAAATCATAGCGACCCACGGCCAGCTCGATCACGTGGCGGCCCAAGTCGGTGTAGTGGGTCGTCGGACGCGGCAGCCGGCTGAGTTGCACCGGGTAGGCCTTGCCGTGTTCTTCGAAGCCCACGTGCTTTGGCGTGCGCAGGAGCGTGAGCCCGAGGTCGCCGTCGCGCACGCTCACGCCGTATTTCGCCTCGGTCACGAGAAACAAGCCGTCACGCTCGCCCTCGTCGGAAACCGTGGCCCAGCGGCTCATCGGCCATTCCCACATCGCCTCGACCTGCGGACTGGTGGCGAGCTGCGGACGGAGCACGCTGCCAAACGGCGTGCCACACCGCGCCTCGCGGCCGCGGTAATCGGTCGGGAAATGCAGTTTCAGCAGCATGTCTTCCTCGTGCCAGTCGAGTTCGACGGTGAGGCGCAGGACGGAATCCCCCGGACACAGCGCATAACGCACCGTCGCGGAACTCGCGCGCCCAAAGGTGCGCGTCACCGTGATGGCGTCGGCCGTCGTCGTGATCGTGGGGCGCGCCTGCAGCGGCCGGCCCAGCGAAAGCGACGCGCGGTCGATGTCCCACGGGCCGAAGTTGGCCGGTTGTTCCGGATAGGCGACGAGCCGGCCCGCATTCGCGGCCAAGGCGACCGCGCGGCCGTCAACGGTGAGCGCGGCAAGGTGTCCGCGCGCATCCACGCGCGCAGTGACGCGGCCGTTGCTCAAGGTGCGACCGCGCACGCTCACGACCTCGGCCGGGCGCGAGGCCGCGTCCTTCACGACCACGCCGCACAACGGCGGCACGGTCACCAGGCGATCGCGCACCGCGACTTCGCGCGGCACCGGGAGGGGATTAAAGAGGCAGCGCGCGGCGGCCTGGCTTTTCGTGTTGAGCGACGCGGCGGCCGTGGCCGAGGCGTC
>JBMSWZ010000194.1:0-4098 GCA_049425105.1 Cephaloticoccus sp. | reverse complement strand
GTCGACGGCGTCAGGATTGTCGACGCCGGCCATGTCGAGGATGGTCGGGGCGATGTCCTCGAGGCAGGCGAGTTCGTCGGAGCGCTGGCCGTTGAGCTTGATGTTCTTGCCGGCGATGAAGAGCGGCACATGGGTCGAGCCCTCGTAGGGCAGCACTTTGCGGAAGAGGTGATGGTCGCCCAGCATTTCGCCGTGGTCCGAGGCGAAGATGATGTAGGTGGACTGGTTGGCGAACGGCGTGCCGTGGAGGAAGGCGCGCTGCATGAGGAAACCGATCACGTCGTCCACGTGGTTCACGAGGCCGTAGTAGCCGGCCATGGTGTTGCGCATGCCGTCGAGGTCGAAGGGGCCGATATTGCCGTCGGGCTGGCAGCCGGGCACCTGTTCGCCGCGCGGGCTCCACTCGCCGAGGGTCGGCGACCAACGGTCGGCGCGGCGGGCGTAGTAGTCGTAGTGCGCCGCCGGCGGCACGAGGGGCGGATGGGGCGCCCAAAACGAAAGGTGCAGGAAGAACGGACACGACGGGTCGCGGCGCTTGGTGAGGAATTGCGCGGCTTCCTGGGCGGCCCAGCTGGTGTGGTGCAGGCTCTCGTCGAGGTGCCACGGGCGGGCGAGGCGGCTGTTGGCGCCCATGCCGTTCAGGTTGGGGTCGGCGTCAACGCCTGCTTTCTGGTGCAGCCAGTCGACATAGTCGTTGTGGCCGAACACGGGTGAGCCGGGGCGGTAGTCGATCTGCTCGCTGAGCGTGATGTTGTCGAAGCCGTAGCGCTTGCGCTGCGGATACTGGTGCAGCTTGCCGATGAGCTGGGTCTGGTAGCCCGCCTGGCCGAGCAGGCCGGGCACCGTGAACGCGGGGTTGAACTCCACGCCGTCCTCGTAGCCGACCATGCCGTGGGTGACGCCGTGCTGGCCCGTGAGGAGCGAACGCCGCGCGGCGATGCAGCTCGGCGTGGTGGAATAGGCGCGGGTGAAATTCGTGCCGGTGGCGGCGAGGTGGTCGTGGGGGCCGGTCTGGAGCAGCCGGTTGCCGTTGACGCCGAGGGTATCCCAGCGCTGCTGGTCGGTCGTGATGAGCAGGATGTTCGGTTTCACGCGGGGGTGATTGCAGGGACGGACGGAGGGAGTGGCAACCCTGCACAAAATTTTTTCGGGCCGGGATTGTCACGGTGCCGCCGCGCCGTAGCCTCAGCCGCATGACCTCACCTGTCGGCGGCACCGTGCGCACGTGGCGCGAGTTCCAGGAACGCTGGGCGGGCGTCACCAATTTCCTGCTCGCGGACGAGTGCGTGCCCTTTGCCTTTGCCGTGCCGCCGCTGGACCGCGTGGTGGCCGAGTTGCGCGACGATCCCGATGCGCGCATCACGCCGGGCACGCGCAGCGACCGGCTGGAGCTGGCGGACGTGGCGGCGCAGTTTCGCGCGCGGCCGGTCGAGCGCGCGCTGGAGGTACCGTTCGGCCTCGCGCACTTCTCGCTGTCGCGCTTCGACGCCCCGGGCAAATTCCTCCACGGCTTCAAGGCGCAGGTGCTCGACCCCTGGCAAAATGCGCTACGCGCGGCGGGCTTCACCTTCGAGCGCTGCTACCCGATCATTTTCATCAGCGGCAAGGGCTGCGCGACGAACTACCACATGGATCTGTCGCACGTGCTCGCCTGGCAGATCTACGGCACGAAGCGGTTTTGCGGCCTGCGCGATCCCGACCGCTGGGCGCCGCACGATGTGCGCGTGAATTACAAAGCCGGGAATTTAGCCAAGCCGGCCGAGATCACCGAGGCAGATACATTGTGCTTCGACATGCCTCCCGGTGTGGTTTTGTGGAATGCGCTGCTGACCCCGCACTGGGTCGAGGCCGGCGACGAAGTGGCGATGAGCATTAATCTCTCGCACGGCGGCATCCGTTATCGTGGCGAGCTCTGTCGCAACGAACGCGAGCTGGCCGCCCACCGCGCCGCGCATCCCGAGCTTGCCCCGGCGGCGCCGGCCGGGCGGTATTGAGCATTCCGCTCAGAACCAGTCCGTGACGGACCGGAGGGTGCGCTTGACGGTGTAGGCGTCGACGCGTTGCCAACCGTGCCGCGGGAGGCAGGCTTCGTCGGCGGTGTCGATGCGCTTGTGGCGGATCTCGAGTTCGAGGGGCGTGGGAAAGGCAAAGGGTTTCACGCCGCCGGGGTTGGTGGCGGCGGTCTGCGCGGCGGCTTCAATCTCGGCCAGGACGCGGCGCGGGTGCTTGCTCAGCGCGGCGTTCCAGCTGTAGCCGACCTTGGTGGTGACGGTGGTGATGCCGGGAAAAAACTCTTGGGCCTCGGCGACGGCCTTGTCGTCGCTGGCCATAAACAGCACCGGCACGCCGTGCGCACCCGCCACGGCGGCGTCGATGGCGATCTCGCCCACCTCGCGGCCGTTGAGCTTGATCCATTGGTAGGCTGCGCTGCTGAAGGTGTGGGCGAGGGGCGCGCCCACGGTGTTGTCACGGGCGTGGTAGCCGACGAAGAGCAGGCCGGCGTAGGTGGCGTCGAGCATGGCGAGGCGCGGGCCGCGCACGCCGTTGAAAAGGTCGCAACGCTCGTCGAGCTCGTCGTAGACGAGGTTCACGCCGCCACCGTGGGTGTCCCAGACGACCACCTGGGTGGCGCCGGCGGCAAAGAGGCCGCGGGCGGCGGCGCTGGCCTCGGCCGTGGCCTGGCGGCGCGCGAACTCATACTGCGCGGGCGCGTCGTTGAGCGAGCCCCCTGGCGCGCCGACGACGCCGGCCGGCCCGTCGCAATCCACGGCGATGACGAATTTCATGAGGGGAGCCTGGGTGAACGCTGGATCACGGATTCTTTTAACCGCTAATGAACGCTAATCGACGCCAATAATGACTGAGGGTTTGAATCAGTGAAGATTAGCGCGAATCAGCGTTCCCACCGATTCGGACTTAATTCGGGTTCCTGCTTCAGACGACCTCGAGGTAGTCGCGGTCGGGAAGGGCGGGGAAGGGTGCGGTGGGAAGGGTTTGATACCAGAAGGTCGTGGCGCAGAGGTCGTCCTGCAGCGGGAGGTAGCGGCCGTCGCTGCGCCAGCCGAGCGCCTGGATGGTGACGCGCAGTTCATCAGTGAAGCGGACTGGGTCGAGCACGTGCCAGCGATACATCGCGAAGCGGGTTTGGGCGCGGTAGAGGCCGTCGGGCCGCAGCACCTGGTGCAGGCCGGCGTAGGGGGTGCAGAATTCCTGATACTGCTTCGTCTCCTTGTTCTCGAAGTTGTAGGAGCCGCAGAAGTAATCCTCGGTGCCGGTGCCGCAGATGGTCGGCCAGTCCTGGTCGCCGTCGAAGAAAAACTTGATCTCGCCCTCGCCCCACCAGTTGGCGTTGTTCACGCCCCAACCCATGGCGGTGCCGACGTAGTGGCCGCGGCCCTTGACGCCGTCGAGCAGGGTGAAGTCGGTCTTGAACGGCAGCGGGTTGGCGCGGCGGAACTGCGCGTGGAAGTAGGCGCAATCCGCGGGCACGTCGGTCAAGGTGTAGTTCACCTGGTAGTAGAGCGTCATGTCCTCGTGGCCGATGTTGGACATCGTGATGCGGCACGATTTGCGGAACGGCATTTCCCAGTAGCAGTTGAACGCGCTGCCGGGGTTGACGCACACGGCCTGCGAGACCAGCGGCGAAAACCGGCCCCAGGGCATGGCGAAGAAGTCGCCGACGGGGCACTCGACCGATGGGTTCTCCTGTCCGTCCCAATAGATGCGCAGGATGCTGTAGCGCCACGGGCCGGTGGGGGTCATCCAGATCTGCTGGATGGCGCCGCTGCCGGAGATGTCGGCGACGGTAAAGGTCTCGCCCGCCTTGATGCGCACGGACGGGGAAACCTTCCAGCCCTGGCCGAGGCCGCGCGCGCAGTGGGCGCCGGTGCCCTCCGTGGCCATGCCGCCGGCGCCCTTGGCACCGGTGAAGTTTTCCGCGCTGATGGAGCGGGACTGGGCGGGGGAGAGACGGCTGAGGTTGCCGAGATGGAGGCCGAGGCCGTTGAACGCATTCATGGGATAAGGACGAAGAGTTTTGGCGCCCTGCCGGGCGGAACGCAGCCCTTTTCGTGTTTGAATATTACTGAACCGCATGGG
>JBMSWZ010000193.1:0-4103 GCA_049425105.1 Cephaloticoccus sp. | reverse complement strand
TCGGCGGACGAACGGGCGTGGCTGATCGCAGGACTCGACCGGCGCGGGATTCAGCCGATCCTGCGTTCGCTGGCCCTCGATCCGTGGTGGATGCACGACCAGAACAACTGGATGACGGTAATCTCCGGCGGCTTGGGGGTGGCCGGCATGGCGCTCGACGGCGAACATCCCGAGGCGGCGCGCATGATCGCGATCGCGGTGGAGAAAATGGAGGGCTACCTGTCGATTTATGGCCCGGAGGGTGAGTTCAACGAGTCGGTCAGCTACGCGGGCGCGAACCGGCTGCCGGTCGATTTTTTCAACCTGCACCGGTATTGGAGCGGCGGTCGCGACAACCGTTTGAACCGCGCACCGTTTCCCGAAATGTGCCACTGGGTCATGCACACGACCCTGCCGCCGGGCCGAGTGGTGTCGGTGGGGGATTGCCATCCGGATCGCGCGGTCACGGCGGGCTATGTCGCGGCCGTGGCTGCGGCCAGCCGGGACGGGGTGCTGCAATGGTTTTACCG
This sequence comes from Cephaloticoccus sp., assembly GCA_049425105.1. Taxonomy (GTDB): domain Bacteria; phylum Verrucomicrobiota; class Verrucomicrobiia; order Opitutales; family Opitutaceae; genus Cephaloticoccus. Next base: position 3,594 of record JBMSWZ010000193.1, on the reverse strand, counting down.
GCGCTACGAGGAGAGGACGGACGATCCCGTGTCGTTGGTGACCTACGACCCGACCGTGCCGGAGGTTTCGCCGGCGGCCGCAGCAGTGCCGCTGTTCAAGGCTTACGGCGCGCAAGGGCGCATCGTGGTCAGCCGCAGTGACTGGTCGCCGGTGGATGCGGCCTGCGTCGTGCACGCCAAGGCCGGCCGCGAGGAAAACCACGAGCACAATGACATCGGCCAACTCTGCCTCGACGGCCGCGGCGAGCGTCTGATCATCGACCCGGGATCGCCGTCCGGCTACCCGGCGGATTTCTTCGAGGACGCGCGCTGGGAGTATTACAACGCGTCGATCCGCGGGCACAACTTGCTGATGTTTGACGGCGTGGAACAGCGGCACCCCCGCAAGCAGCGCGGTGCGCCGGTGGACAACGTGAGCTTGAGCGGCCGCATCGTGCACGCTGAGGATTTTCCCGGGATCGGGGCCGCCTGGGTGATGGACCTGAGTCCCGCCTACGCCGCGGGCCAGACGGTCCGGCGCACGGTGTTGCATTTGCACCCGGGCACGGTGGCGGTGCTCGACGAGGCCTCGCTCGATCAATCGCGCGAAATCTCCCTGCGCTGGCACACCACCGACCGGGCCGAGCCGGACCCGAGCGGAGCGTTTGTCGTGCGCGGGCAACGGGTGTGCCTCTCCGCCCGCGTGGTGCGACTTGACGCCGGCGAACTGGCGTTCGTCCGCAAGGCGCAGGCCTATCGCGCGCCGTATGACCGCGACCGCATGGGCGACCCCTTGGCGCCCCGCCACGAAAGTTATGTCGAGGCGAGCACGCGCGGTGCGGGCTGCCGTCTGCTCACGCTGTTCCGGGTGCACGACGGTCCCGCGCCGGCGCCTTGGGTCCCGCACGCGGCGGGCTGGGGGTGCGGGGACGTGACGCTCGTGATCGGCCGGAACCATCTTGAATTGGGCTCGCCGCGAGGCATGGTTCATGCGGCGTTGGTTTCCACCCCATGAGTCACGTCGATCCCGCCCTCTCCGCCCGCGTGTCTGCCGACCGGCCAGACCTTGAGGTCGGCCTCAAGTCGCGGCCGTTTGCCTACGCCGACATTTACCGGCACCCGCCGATGTCCGGCCTCGACCTGCCGCCGGAGCTGGCCTCGATCCGCAAGAATGAATCGAGCTGCCTGGTGGTGCTGCGCGACGGCACATGGCTGACCACTTGGAGCCAGGGTTCGTCGGAAGGGGCGCTCGACGAGAAGATCGTCAGCGCGACCAGCCGCGATCTTGGTCGGACGTGGAGCCAGCCGCGCCGGATTGTGGCTTCGACCCCCGAGTGGCGGCGCTCCTATGGCTGCCCGTTCGTGGTGCCGGCGACCGGCCGCATCTACGTCTTTCTGCACGAGGGTCAGCAGCACGGCCGCGGCTTGGCGCGTAACGATACGGCGGTGGACGCCGGGCGATTCGGCTTTGTGTTTTCCGATGATGACGGTGCGACCTGGTCGGAGATCTTTCGGCTGCCGATGTTCGACCGCGACATCCTGATTTTCCCCGACCGGTTTCACGCCCACCTGAACCATCCGCCGCAGGTGATGCCGGGTGGACGCGTGGTCCTGCCATTCTCCCAGCACATGCGCAACGGCGCCACGCGGCGATTCTGGCAACTGTGCTGGACGGAGTCCTCGCTGATCGCGTGCGAGAATATCCTCACCGAACGGGATCCGGCGAGGCTGCGCTTTTCCATTCTGCCGCCCGGCACGCACGGGCTGCGCGCGGACGTGGTGAAACACATCGATAATCCTGCCGTGGTGCGACTGGCCGCGGCCTTCGACGGCCGGCCAGCCGAGCTCGCCGCCAATGCCCAGGAGCCCACCGTGGTGGCGTTGGCGGACGGTCGTTGGGTCTGTGTCATGCGCACCTACCTGGGATCGCCGGGTTTTTCCGTGTCAAAGGATGCGGGCCAGACGTGGACGCCGGTGGACCGCCTGCGCTACCGCCCGGACGGGCCGTTCATCGACCACCCGCACACGATGTGCCCGCTCGCGCGGCTGCCGGACGGCCGCTTTATCCTCCTGTTCACCAATAACGACGGGACGCGCAATGGCGCCGAACACGTCTGGGACGGCGGCATCCGCACCCGCAGCCCGCAATGGTTTGTGATTGGCCGCGAGATCCCGGGCGAGGAGCGCAATGCCGGTCTCGTCTTCGGGGAGCCGCGGATCCTGTGCGAGGCGTCGGATCAGGAATCGCCCGACGGTTTCCGGGCCTCGACCTGCACGGGCATCTCCATGCCGCAGTATTTTTCCGCGGCCGGCCGGCACTTCGTGCAATACGGCATGAAAAAGGAATACATCCTCCTCGACGAAATCCCCGCTGCCGTGATCGACGCAATGACCCCGGCGCTCCCCAACTCTTGACCTCATGAAACGCTCCACCGTCAACCGCGTCATCGAAACCGCCAAGGAAGTCTTTGCCACCGTCGGGCAACAACTGCCGCCCTTCGCCCACTGGACCGTGGACGATTGGCGGGCGAAAGGTCCCGAATGCGACGAGATCCGCCGCTGCCTGCTCGGCTGGGACGTGACGGATTTCGGGCAAGGCAACTTCGAGGTGATCGGCCGGGTGTTGTTTACGTTGCGCAACGGCGCGAAGCATTTTTCCTCCGGCAAGGATTACGCGGAAAAGCTGATTCTCGACCCGTAAAATCAAAAGCCGCCGCGCCACTTTCACCGGCACAAGATGGAGGACATCATCAACCGCGGCGGCGGCAACATCCTCGTGCGCTTGTGCAAGGCCACGGCGGACGGTCAGGAATCGCCTGAGGAGTTCACCATGCAGGTCAACGGCGTGACGACCGCGATCAAGGCCGGTCAGATCCTGCGGCTGACCCCGGGCGAGAGCCTCTGCATTCCGCCGCGCACGATTCACCAGTTTTGTGGCGAGGAGGGCACGGGCATCAAGCTGGGCGGGCAACGTTACACCGTCAGCGGCGAGGTCAGCCGCGTGTGCGACGATTTTGATGACAACTGCTGGCTCGAGCCTTGCGAGCGGTTCATCACCTTCGAGGAGGACGAGCCACGCCGGCACTACCTCGTGCACGAGTATCCGGACGCGTCGGCATAAACGTGTGCGGTTTGGCATGACGGGTAGGGCGGGACTGCCAGGCCAGCCGCGCACTACCTGCAGTTCACGCTCGGCCAGCGCCTTGGCCACCATTTCGTCCACGAAGCCCTGCACCAATTCACGGTAGCGATCGATCGTCGAGGGGCGAAACACGGCGTGGAGGAGCCGCCGGATCCGGGTATGCCCGGGGGGGGTCGATGTTGATGAGCCCGTGCGAGTAGTGGTCGATCAGTGGTTTGAGCTGCGCGAGTTGGGCTGCGTCAAAGTTGCGTTGAAACAAGCCTGTGATGCGTCCGACATTGGAGAATCGCCGGGCATCCTGCAGGCATGCCCTCACGTCGTCGTAGCGGGTGACCACCCAGCAGCTCCACTGAGCCGACCACTGCACCGGATCCTCGTCCTGCAGCTGAGGGTAGACAGGAAACGGGTCGGCGGCGAAACCGGGCGTGTTGATGACGTCGTCCAGTTTCACCGATGCCGGCCCCCAATTGATC
>JBMSWZ010000192.1:0-4136 GCA_049425105.1 Cephaloticoccus sp. | reverse complement strand
GCTTCGGAATCAATGAGGTCTACGGGATGCACAACTCGCCCGGCCTGCCCGTGGGCCATTTTTCGATCAAGCCCGGCCCCTTCTACGCAGCCACCGACAACTTCACCGTCCACCTGCGCGGCAAGGGTGGCCATGCGGCCTATCCGCATCGGACCGTGGATACGACGGTGATGGCCTGCCAGACCGTGATGGCGCTGCAGACCATCGTCTCGCGCAACTGCGATCCCTTGGAGTCCATCGTCGTCTCCGTCACCTCGATCAAGACCGAATCCGAGGCCTGGAACGTCATCCCCGAACGCGTCGAACTTCGCGGCACCGTCCGCACGTTCGACGCCGGCATCCGCAAGCTGGCCGAGGAGCGTTTCCGTGCGTTGGTCGAAGGCACGGTGGCGGGCTTCGGCGGGTCTGTGGAGATTGAGTGGAAGCCGGGCTACCCCGCGATGGTCAATGCCGAACGGGAAACCGACTTCGCCGCCAAGGTCGCCGAAAAGATCGGCGGCGCGGGGGCCGTGGACACCAACTGCCCCGCGATCATGGGCGGCGAGGATTTCGCCTACATGCTACAGGCCGTCCCCGGCGCCTATATCCAGGTCGGCAACGGCGACACCGCCGAAGTCCACCACCCCGAATACAACTTCAACGACGAGGCCATCCCCTTCGGTGCCTCCTACTGGGCCGAACTCGTCGAAACCCGCATGCCTGCCGCCTGAAAGGAAAGCCCATGGACTGGTCCGACTACCTCGACGCGCATCAGGCGCGATTCGTGGATGAACTCGTCGATTTCGTCCGCATCCCCTCGGTCTCCGCCGCGCCAGCCCATATCCCCGACGTGGTGGCCGCCGGAAACTGGGTGGTGAAGCGCCTGCAGGCAGCCGGGATGGACAACGTCCGCATGATGCCGACCGAAGGCCACCCGGTCGTCTACGCCGACTGGCTCCACGCCCCCGGCAAGCCCACCATCTTGATCTACGGTCATTTCGACGTCCAACCGGCCGAGCCCTTCGACCTCTGGCAGACCCCGCCCTTCGAGCCCGAGGTTCGGGACAACAAGGTCTGGGGCCGGGGCGCGTCGGACGACAAGGGGGGCATGCTGATCCCGATCCTGTCGGTCGAGGCGATGCTGAAGACCAAGGGCCGCCTCCCCGTCAACGTGAAGATGTTCTTCGAGGGTCAAGAGGAAATCGGCTCTCCCCACCTGCCTCAGTTCATCAAGGCCAATAGCGCGAGGCTGAAGGCCGACATGATCTTCTCCGCCGACGGCAGCCAGTGGAGCGAGGATCAGCCGAACCTGATTACTGGCCTCAAGGGCCTCGTCGCCGCCGAGATTACCGTCTCAGGCGCGAAGGGTGACCAGCACTCCGGCCAGCAGGGCGGCGGTATTGCCAACCCGATCCAGGGCCTCGCGCAGATCATTGCCTCTATGAAGGGAACAAACGGAAAGATCACCGTCCCCGGGTTCTACGACGACGTCATCGACCTTACCGTTGAGGACCGCGCCGCCTTCGCCCGCATCCCCTTCGACGAGGCCGCCTATATCGCCGAACTTGGCATCCCGGACGTATTCGGCGAGGAAGGCTACACCACCCGCGAACGCCTCTGGGGGCGGCCCACGCTAGAAATGAACGGCATCTGGGGTGGCTGGCAAGGCAGCGGCATCAAGACCGTCCTGCCCGCCGAGGCCCACGCCAAGATCACGTGCCGCCTTGTCGCCAATCAGAAACCCGACGCGATCTTCGACCTCCTCCGAGCCCATATCGACGCCGCCTGCCCCAAGGGCCTTCGCGTCAGCGTCACAAGGCTCGCTGGCAGCGCCGACCCCTTCCTCGTCCCAGCAGGTCACAACGCCAGCACCACCGCCGCCGAGGTCCTGGCCGAGGTCTACGGCAAGGCCCCCTATATCACCCGCACCGGCGGTTCGATCCCCGTGATGACGATGCTTCTGAAAGAACTTGGGGTCCACGCCACCGTCTTCGCGTTCGGGATGAACGACGAAAACCTGCACGCCCCGAACGAATTCTTCCGCCTGTCGAACTTCCGCACCGGCCAGACCGCCTACTGCAAGCTGATGGAGCGTCTGGGCTGACCCCGAACCGCTCTGGCGGCGCGGCCCAAGGGGACTGTTAATTTCTACTGAGAAGTGACCCGGGTCTTTCGTAGGCGCAGTCCGCGCGACATCACCGAGATCCTCGACAACATGACCGAGCTTTACACCTCGGCCGGCGGGATCTTCCTCGGCGCCGAATATGCGAACCGCGACGGCGCCAATGAACGGCGCGCCATCAACAAGCCCTGCCTTTGCGGCCAGGCTGAACGCGCACTGAGGGCGAGCGAGATGCCATCTTCGGACGCGCCAATGAAGGGCAGGCAAGCGCCATCCATCGTGAGCGCTTGCGTTTTGCCGCGAGGTTGATCTTCGGCAGAATGTCGGCGACACCTGTTCCGCTCGCTCCCCCGCTCTTCATAGCGCGCCCAACCCCTCATTCGGAAAGATCCCGATGTTCAAGGTTCCGATGCTGTTTCAGAGCTTCAATTTGCGGGGCGTGGAGGCGCGCAACCGCGTGGTCATTTCGCCAATGTGCCAGTACTCCGCACATGAGGGGCATCTCGACGATTGGCATCTCGTCAACCTCGGCCGGTTTGCTGTGGGTGGGGCGGGGATCATCTTCACCGAAGCGACGGCCGTTGAGAAACGGGGGCGCATTACACATGGGTGTCCGGGACTGTGGACCGACAGCCAGATCCCCGGGCACGCCCGAATCGCGCAGTTTCTTCTGAGGGAGGGCGCCATCCCGGCCATTCAGTTGGGACATGCCGGCCGCAAGGCTGGCACACAAAGGCCCTGGTTCGGTAATGGCCCGCTCGGTACCGATGACGTGGCACGAGGCGACATGCCATGGACCCCGGTAGGACCATCCGCGGTCCCCGTGGACGAGGGGTGGATGGTCCCACACGCGCTGACGATTCAGGAAATCGCGCAACTCATCGAGGACTTCGCCGCAGCGACGCGTAGGGCCCTGGCGGCCGGATACCGGCTGATCGAGATCCACGGCGCGCATGGCTACCTCGTGCACAGCTTCCTCTCCCCGCTCTCCAATCATCGGACCGACGCCTACGGTGGAACCCTGATGGGTCGCATGCGGCTCGCGCTCGAGGTCACAGAAGCGGTACGGGCCGTAATGCCCGATGATGTCCCGCTTTCCTTCCGCACCTCGGCTGTTGACGGTATCGAGGACGGCTGGCAGATCGACGATACCGTGTCTTTGGCGCGGGAACTGAAAGCACGTGGGGTCGACGTCGTCGATTGCTCGTCGGGCGGGATCGCAGGCCCGGCAACCGCAGCGCGGGGGGCAAAGCGCCAACCTGGATTTCAGGTGCCTTATTCGGAAAGGGTGCGCCGGGATGCCGGCATCCCAACCATCGCGGTGGGCCTCATCACACATCCGAAGCAGGCCGAGGAGATCCTCGCGAAGGGTCGTGCTGACCTCATCGCGATTGCCCGCGAGGCGCTGAACGATCCTATGTGGCCGCTCCACGCCGCTCAGTCTCTGCAGCATGATGTCGACTTTGCGTTATGGCCGAAGCAGTCCGGTTGGTGGCTCGCCGCGCGCGCGAGGAACTCCGAGTTCTACGAACCAGGCCAGTCGGGCTCGTGATGCGGCCGAGGAACGTCACCGGCCCCGTCGACGGGTGACCAACGCTACCAGAGTGTTGCAACACTTTTCCTTTCGACGGCTGCAACATCCCTGTGCTATCCAATGGGCATGATGGGGAGAGTGCGTCGCGGAGACGTCTCTCCCCGTTTTCGTTCTGCCCACAGACCTTGCGGATGGGCATCATTTTTTCCGGCCAGCGCCGAATGCACAGGTGCAACCCGCTCCGCCCACCCATGAGGAAAGTGGACTGCCCGCGCCGCGACGAACGCGTGTTGACCGAATCGGAGGCCAGCGACATCCTCGACCTCGCAACAGGGATAAGGTGGCCAGACATGGGACATGCGATGCGACTTGCGACGGTATTGATGGCCCTGCCGGTCCTGGCTTTTGCACAGCCCACCGAGGAGCGGGTAGAACTCCAGTCTGAAGGACAGACCTTCATCGGCACCTTTGCGCTGCCCGACGGTGATCCGGCTCCGGTTG
>JBMSWZ010000191.1:0-4152 GCA_049425105.1 Cephaloticoccus sp. | reverse complement strand
CTCCAGCGTGCGGATTTCCTCCGACACCGGGTTGAAGCCCGACAGCTTCCGCCAGCGGTTGATGCGCTCGAGCATCATGGCGTCGAGCAGCACCGGGTCGCGGCTGAGCCACAGACGCGGCTCCGACACGGAATAGAGGGAATTAAAGAACGGCCCGCCGATATATTGGTAGTGCTGGAGGCTCACGAGCGAGAAGGCCCAGGTCTGGCGCAGCTCGGGTATGGCGCTCATTTCCGCGACGGCGGCCGGGGCGTTGGCGGGGCTGCGGAAGAAGCGCGCGGTGTTGGAGGCATTCCACAGCGTGGCGTTCACCAGCGAACCGTTGACGCCCAGCGTCGGGTGGTCGGTGTAGACGGGGAGATTGATCCAGAAATCGGCGTCCAAGAACAGCGGCGTGGCGAGGAAGCTCTTGCGGTCCTCGTCCTTCGAGGTGTTGTTCGGCACGTCCTTCGTCTGGTTCTCGACGAAAATCGGGTCGAAGCGCTGCGGCAGCGGGCTGTCATAAAACCACACCGGATCGTAGAAACGCCCGGACTCCAGGACGTAGATCTTGTGGCCCGGAAAGGCGGAGTCGCCGCTGGCAAGCGACGGCAGGTAGCCGGTCATGCGCAGGCGCAGCTGGTTCAGGCCGACGAGAAAAATATCCTTGGCCGCAAAACCGCGGTGCTCGAGGGCCTTGATCACCGACCGCACGAGCGGAATCGGCGTGGCCATGCCCGGGCCGGAGTCGGCGTAGATCTTCAGGCCGACCTTGCCCTTGTCCCCGGGCACCAGCTGCCGCCCGGTCTTCGCCTCGTAGTCGCTGAAAATGCGTTCCACCGCGCGGTCATAGGCCGGCTGGCTGAAGTCGCCCAGCGACGTTTCCCAGACCGGCTGCGCCGGGGCCGGATCGTCCGCCCCCCGCAGACCGGGGACGAGCGCAACCATGATCGCCGCAAAGAAATAAAAACGCATACGCATAAGTGTCCTGCCAAGGCCCGATGTTTCCTCGGGCGGGCGGGAAACTTGACAGCAGGTCCCCCCGGTTGAAAGTGCATTCTTCGCGCCGCCCGGCGCCCCGCCGCTCCATGCCCGTCATCAAGCCCACCTGCGTGCGCGACCTCAAGTTGCGCGTGAACATTGCGGATGTTGTCTCCCGCGTGGTCACCCTGCGCAAGGCCGGCGCCCGCATGAAGGGGCTCTGCCCGTTCCACAACGAAAAAACCCCGTCCTTCCACGTCGACCCCGACAAGGGCTTCTACAAGTGCTTCGGCTGCGGCAAGGCCGGCGACATCATCACCTTCGTCCGCGAGACCGAGCAACTCGGGTTCACCGAGGCGGTCGAGGCCCTGGGCCAGCGCTTCGCGGTCGAGATCGAATACGAGCAGGGCTCCGGGCCGAGTCGGGAGGAGCGGTCGCTGCGCCAGGAAATCTTCGAGATCCACGAGCTCGCCGCCGAGCATTACCACCAGTCGTTTCGCGCGGCGACGCCGCTGGGCGATTTCATGCGGCGCTACTGGGTCGAGCAGCGCAAGTTTGCGCCCGAACTCGCGGAGGAGTTCAAGATCGGCGCGGCCGCCGCCACCGACGACGGGCTCGGCGCGCTCCTGCTCAAGCGCCGTTTCAGCGAGGAGGCGCTGCGCCAGTGCGGCCTGTTCTTCATGCGGGACCACATCGCCCCGACGCTGCAGTCGCTGCGCCCGCGGTTCCGCGGCCGGTTGATGATCCCCATCCGCGACCACCAGGGGCGCGTCGTGGCCTTCACCGCCCGCCAGACCGAGCTCACGCCCGAGGACGACCCGGCGCGCGAGGCGAAATACGTCAACTCACCGGAGACGCCGATCTTCACCAAGGGCAACCTGCTCTTCAATCTGGACCGCGCCCGCACCGCCGCCGGCGACGGGCACCCGTTTGTGCTCGTCGAGGGCCAACTCGACGCGTTGCGCTGCTGGAGCGTCGGCCTCAAGACCGCCATCGCGCCCCAGGGCACTTCGATCACCGACAATCAGTTGGTCTTGCTCCGCCGCTATCATTCGCAGGTCGAATGTTTCTTCGACAGCGACAGCGCCGGCCAGAAGGCCGCGCTGCGGTTTCTGCCGATGGCGCTCAAGGCGGGCATCGAGGCGCGGTTTCTCCGCCAAGCCGGCGACGGCAAGGTTGATCCCGACCTGCTGTTTCTGCAGCGCGGCCTCGACGCCTACGCGGAATTGCGCGCCGGCTCGCTTTCGGCGATGGCCTACGCCTGCCAGTCCCTCCTGCCGGACCCGGCCGCCGCGAGTTCCGAGCAGAAGTCCCGCGCGGCCCGCGCCGTGATGGAACTCATCGCCGCCGCCACGTCGGAAGTCGCGCAGACGGAGTTCGTCGACGAGGCCGCCGGCCATCTGCGCATCGCCGCCGGGGCGATGCAGCGTGACTTTCTCAACTTCAAGGCGCACCGCGGCCGGCCGCCCGTCGCGGAGGCGCCGCCGCCGGTCGCGCGCCCCGACGGCCCCACGCCTGAACAGCATCTCCTGCTCATCTGCCTGCATTTCGAGCACCTCGGGCGCCCGCTTTCGACGGTTTTGCCGCCGGACTGGATCAATACCGGCCACGTCGCCGGCGTGCTCCTGAACCGCTTCCTGGCCGAATTTGAGCACGCCAGCTGGCCCGGAAAGGATCACCTCGACGAACTGCTGGAAACCCCTGAGGAAAAAGCGCTTGTCGCCTCCCTGCTTTTCGATACCCCTGCCTTCGATGATCCGCACAAGGTGGCGAACGAGGGACTCCGGCTGCTGCGCGCCCGGGCGCTGGAGCCGCGCCTCCAGCAAATAGAACTTGATTTAGCCAACCACCGTGCGGACAGTGAAACTGACCCAATTTCACTCTTAAAAGAACGTTCCGCCCTCCAACGTCAGCTCCTCCAGCCGCTCGGGCTTCCCGTGGCGGTCTGATTTTTTTGCACCCGTTACATTATGCCGCGCAAAGCCAAATCCGCCAAAGCCTCTTCCACCCACGCCGCCGCCGTCGAGGACGTCATCGACAAGGCGGGTGAGAGCGGTTCGGCCGACCTCGCCGCCAGCGGGATCAATGAAAAGATCCGCCAGCTGATCCGCCTCTCGAAGGAACAGGGTTACCTGACCTTCGACGACATCAACGAAGCGCTGCCGGAGTCCGTCGAAAACCAGGAGGAAATCGACAACATCCTGTCCATTCTGCAGAACCTCGAGATCGAGATCCTCGAGCCCGACCAGGTCGAGGAATACAAGCAGCGCATGGAGGAGGCCGAGGAGGAGGAGACGCGCTCGTCGCAGCACGACATCCTCGACGATCCGGTCCGCATGTATCTCAAGCAGATGGGCCAGGTGCCCCTGCTGACCCGCGAACAGGAAGTTGAAATTTCCAAGCGCATCGAGAACGCCGAGCTCAAGGCCCAGGAAGCGCTGTTTCAGGCTTCCGCCGTCGGCGCCTACATCGCCCACCTCGGCCAGCGCCTGCTCAACCGCGAGGAACGCTTCGACCGCATCGTCATCGACAAGAAAATCGACAGCCGCGAGGCCTACTTCAAGACCCTCCCCAAGCTCGTCGAGACGACCCAGAAGGGCGAGGACTCCGTCGCCGCCGCGTGGGACGAATACCTCAAGGCCCGGTCCGAGGCCGACCGCAAGAAGATCATGACCAAGTTCCGCAAGCGCGAGAACGCGCTGCGCCCGAACTTCGGCAAATTCTATTTCAAGCTCAAGGTCTACGAGGAATACTTGGAGCAGCTCCGCCCGATCATTGAGAAAACCGAGCACCTTTTCGCCCAGCTTGAGCGCTCAAAGCACCCCAAGACCAAGAAGGACGCGGCCATCGACGCCAAGGAGGTCAAGGCCCAGCTCAAGCAGATCGAGGCCGCCCAGCGCATCGACCCGACCCGCCTCCTCGAGATCGTCGGCCAGACCCAGGCGCACATGCGCGAGGCGCACAAGGCCAAGACCGAGATGGTCGAGGCCAACCTGCGCCTCGTCATCTCCATCGCCAAGAAATACACCAACCGCGGCCTCTCCTTCCTCGACCTCATTCAGGAAGGCAACATGGGCCTGATGAAGGCCGTGGAAAAATTCGAGTATCGCCGCGGCTACAAGTTCTCCACCTACGCGACCTGGTGGATCCGCCAGGCGATCACCCGCTCCATCGCCGACCAGGCCCGCACCA
>JBMSWZ010000190.1:0-4155 GCA_049425105.1 Cephaloticoccus sp. | reverse complement strand
CAGCCGAGCGATTCGCGGGTTTCGCGTTTGGTCAGCGCGGGGGCCGGGCGGGGCATCGGGAGCGCGGGGCACGCGCGGGCGAATATGGGGGCATCGGGGCGTCAGCGCTTGGCCCAAAGCCGCAGGGAACTGAGCAGGAAATTCTCCAAGGCCGCCGCCTGGTTCAAGTTCAGGCGGAGCAGGCCGACGTTGTGTTCCAGCGTGGCGATCGCGGCCGTGTGCGCGGCGCGCACCGCTTCATCCCCGGCCTTGAGTCGCGGCACCGCAAACGCGCGGGTGGCGTGCTCCAATTCCCCGAACAAGCGCTGGCGGATGCCGTTGGCCAGGCCGGTCTCGATCGCGACCTGCTCGTCGTTGTCGAGATCCGGTGGGAGCTTTTCTTTCTCAATCTTCCACGCCTCGGCCGTGGCGGCGCCCAGGATGGCGTCGAACCGGGCGACCAGGCCGTAGAGCGTGAAGATATGGTCGGCTACATCACGCTTGCCGCCCACGCCGCCGGTGAGACGGCCAAGCCAATCGCGGTAGTCGGCCAGCCACGCCGCCAGTCCGTCATACTCCGCCGGAGTGCCCGTGGCGGGAAAGCGAAAGTGCAGCACGCGACTGCGGATGGTCGGCAGCAAGGCGTAGGGCCGGCTGGTCAGGAGCAGCAGTGTGGTGCGCGCCGGGGGCTCCTCGAGCGTTTTCAGGAAAATATTGGCGGCGGCGAGGTTCATCCGGTCGCATTCGTGGATGATGGCGACCTTCCGCACGGAGACGTTGGCGGAGACCTGCACCTTGCCGATGAGGTCGCGCGTCGACTCGGCGGAAATCTGCCGCATCTTGCCGGCGGGGCGGAGGGCGAAGCAGTCGGGGTGCGACTCGGGTGGAAACTCCGCCGTCGACTCCGGCGTGTTCAGGAGGCGGTCCGCGATGGCGTGGGCCACCTGCACGAGGGTGCCGAGGTCCTCGCCGTGGAGCAGCACACTGTGCGACAGGCGCTGCCGCGCGATGGCGTTCTCCAACACGGACACCGTCGGGGTGCCGGTCAGCGCGGAAGGCCAGTCAATCCGCGGCGCCATCGTCAGAGGCCAAGACGCAGCTGCACGTGCTCCCAGATGGTCTTGGCCACCTGGGCAATCGATTTGGTGCCGTCGACGAGGATCACGCGCTCCGGCATGTTCTTCGCGAGCAACAGGTAGCCCTCGCGCACCTTGTGGTAGAACTCGATATTCTCGCGCTCCATGCGATCGGGCAGATCCGTCACTCGCTGCCGCAGGCGGGAAATGCTTACCTCCGTCGGCACATCGATGATGACCGTCACGTCGGGCATGACATTGCCGACGGCAAAACGGTTGATCTGGGCCACCGGGTCGGCCGCGAGGTTGCGGGCGATGCCCTGGTAAACCGTCGAGGAATCCAAGTAGCGGTCGCTGAGCACGAACTGCCCGGCGATGAGGGCCGGCACGATGACCTCGCGCACCACCTGGGCGCGGGCCGCGGCGAAGAGCAGGAGCTCGGTCTCCGGGGTCATCTCGTCGCCCTTGGAATTGTGGACGATGATGTTGCGGATCTGCTCGCCGATCTCGGTGCCGCCCGGCTCGCGGGTCGTGATGACTTCCTTGCCCAGTTTCTGCAGGTGAGCCGCGAGGAGGGAAATCTGCGTGGATTTACCGCTGCCTTCGGAGCCTTCAAAGGAGATGAGCCGCCCGGCGGGTTTGGTGTTCAAGGGCATGGGTCGAAAATGGAAAACTCAGCGCCAGTTGGCGAGGAAGGTTTCAAGGTCGCCCAGGGTCGGGCTTTCGCCGGTGCGGACATAATGGCCGCTGGTGCAGACGCCCGTGCCGAGGCAGGACTCCGGGGCGAGCCCCATGATCTGGCCGGCGGTAAAGCCCGCGTTAAAATGGTCGCCGGCACCGGTGGTGATCAAGGGCTTGGCGACATAGGGACCGGGGACCCAGAACGTGCCGTCACGGTTGGCGCAAGCGGCGGACTCCTTCGGATGCACGACCACGGTGGTCAGGTCGAGGCGCTCTCGGATCCGGGCCGCCATGGCGCGCAGGCCGCTCTCGGACTCGGTCTCGGTGCCAAAGCCGAGCACGGAGTAAACCTGCTGGGCCTCCTTCAGGTTCAGGCCAAGGGTGACGGCACCGAACTGTTCGAATTTGGCGATGGTCTCCAGGGCGTAGACGAGGTCCGAGCGGGAGCGCTTTTCCGGATCGGCCAGATCGAAGAAGAAAACCCGGCCTGGTTTGACCTTAACCTGAGGCAGGACGCGCTCCACCAGGTCGGTGAAGACGGCGGTCATGTTGGGGATCATCGTCCAGTTGACCAAGGCCACGAGGTCCGCCGCACCAAGCGCCTCGCGGTAGCGGTCCGGCGTGACCACCTCGTCGATGCGTTCGGGGGTGATCTCATCGAGGCTTTTCATCATGCCGAGCATCAGCTTGCCGTCGGTGAACTCTACCGCCGTGGTCGCAGCCGGGTCGCAGAGGCTGAAAACCTCGGATTTCTCCGCCATCGGGCCGAAAACCGGATTCAGGACGGGGCGGCCGAGGGCGCCGATATAGGTCAAGGCCGCGCCTTGGGCGAGGAGGGCGTTGGCCATGATCGGGCCGTTGCCGCCGAGCTTGTCCATGCGGGGGTAGAACTCAAGGTTCGTGCTCTTGCCGGCGGCGGCGGAGATGCGCTGGCCGAACTCCGCGATCGTGCCAATGGGGGTGAAGTTGTCACCCTGGCCGGCCCGGAGCGCCACGGGCGTGACGATCGTGTCGACGAAGCCGTCAAAGCCGACAAGCGTGCGTTTGTGGGCGAGCTGGGCGCGGTTGGCGCGGAGTTCCTGAAGGGTGCGGGTCTTGAAATCCATGACGCGAGCAGACCAGCGAACGGACCGCGCCGGGCCGCCGCAAACAGATTCGCGCCGTCATCTCCGGCTTTTCCATTGAAGGAAACCGGCAAAGGCCCCAACTGTCATGACCGCCATGTGCGCCGCCCTTTTGCCCCCGTTCCCGGTCATCGGGATGAACATCATCCACATCTTCACCACCAGTGACACGGTGGGTCAGATCATTGTCATCGGGCTCGGCGTCTTCAGCATCGTGGCCTGGTCGATCATGTTCGGGAAATACAACGACCTGAAGAAGCTGCGCTACCTGAACCAGAGCTTCGAGCTGCGCCTCCGCGACGAACGCTCGCTGCTCGACCTGCCCGAGTCCTTCCGGCAGCGCCGCTCCATCCCGTATGCCGATTTGTTTGCCGATGCGGTCGAGAGCTACTGGCGCGCCGCGGCCATCGGCAAAGAAAAGGGCCGCGACAGCACGCGCGCCCGGCTGGAGCACGCGGAGAATGCCCTGCAGCGCGCCCTGGCGCGCCAGACGCTGCGCTACGAATCCAGCATGATCTTTCTCGCCACCATCGTCTCCGGGGCGCCGTTCCTCGGCCTGCTAGGCACGGTGTGGGGCGTGATGGCGGCCTTCAGCGCCATCTCGGTGCAGCAATCCGCGAGCATCCAAAGCATCGCCCCGGGCGTGGCCTCGGCCTTGCTTACCACCGTCGCGGGCCTGGTCGTCGCCATCCCGTCGATGTTCGGCTACAATTTTCTCCTCGGCCACAACCGCCAACTCATCACCGAGCTCGAAAACTACGCCAGCTCGCTGGCCGACCGCATCGAGCTCGAAAGCGACTAAGCCATGGCCCGGACTTTTCGCAGACAGCGCTCGGCGGCTCCGATCTCGGAGCTCAACGTGACCAACCTGATCGACCTTGGCTTCACGCTGCTGATCATCTTCATGATCGCGACGCCGCTCATCAACCAAGAGCAGGCCATCCGCATCGACCTGCCCAATGAGAGCAAGCGCGCGCAGGCGCCGGAGGACAAGGACCAGCGGTTTCAAACCATCAGCATCACCCGCGACGGCCAGTATTACTGGGGCGATCGCGCGGTCAGCGCCTCGGAGTTGCCGACGCTGCTGGAGAACGAGGCCCGGCAGACCAAACCCGCGGTCCTGCGCATTCGCGCCGACTGGAGCCTGCAGTATCAGAAGGTGGTCTCGCTCATGGACGAGATCAAGAAGCATAACCTGAGCAAAATCACCTTCGACACGCAGACCACGGACTGAGTCATGTCGGCCAACTCACCCGGTTCCGTTTTCCTTTCCGTGACGCTGCACGCGGCGATTG
>JBMSWZ010000189.1:0-4163 GCA_049425105.1 Cephaloticoccus sp. | reverse complement strand
GCGCGTCGTAGCCAAACGAATCCGCCTGCACGTGGTAATCCAAGTCCTTCAGCGCCGAGATCGGCTGATACGGCTGGCGCCCGCCAAAGGCCACGAGGTAGCTGAAGCCCTTGTCAGGAATGTAATACCGCGCAAACGCCGCGCCAAACAGCAGCACCATGACCACGTAGCCGGCCAGCACGGCGGGGCTGATCTGCCGCGCCCGTAAACGCTCCCACCAACGCCTCATGCGCCCGCACCCGCGGCGGTCTGGGCCGACCCGCGGGCCGGCGATGGGTTTTTGATTTGTGCCACATTCGCAAACAATGGCAGCCTGCGACGCTCGACAACGAAAATGATGGAATCCGCGCCGCCCCCGCCCCCCCTTTTGTCGCGGTTGCTCGCCTTGGGGCGCAGCCGGCGCGCCTGGGTCGTCCTGTGGCTGGCCGCCGGTCTCGGCTACGCGTGGTTTCTCACGGCTTGGGGCACGTCCGTCGCCAGCAGCTCCGATGCCTCCGGTTACTTCAACGCGGCCCGCTTGTTCAGCGACGGCCGGACCATCGATGACGTGCGCGTCATTCCGGGACTAAACCCGCCCGGCTGGAACTATTACTATCAACAACCGCTGGGCTTTCGCGCCCTGCCCGCGGACGGCCGGATGGCGCCCACCTACCCGATCGGGATGCCCCTGATGCTGGTCGCCGCCGCGCAGTTGGTCGGCTGGGACCATGCCGCCGTCCTGGTCAACGTGCTCGGGGCCCTGGGGTGCGGCGCCCTGCTGATCGCCTTCGGCCGGGAACACTGCGGCCTGCGCCCCGGCTGGCTCACGCTGGGCGTGGTGCTGCTCGGGCTCGGCCCGCTGTTTGTTTTCTTTACGCTCCAGCCCATGAGCGACATGCCGGCTACCTTCTGGGTGTTGCTCACGTTGTATGCCGCCGCCCGGCGCCCGAACGCCCTCGGCTGGGGTCTCCTCGCCGGAGCCGCCGCCGGGATGGCGGTGCTGGTGCGTCCGACCAACGCCTTGTTGGTCGTGCCCCTCCTGATCCTGCTTGGCTGGCGCTGGCAGTCCTGGTTGGCGTGCATCGCCGGCGGCCTGCCCTTCGCCGCCGCCCTCGCCCTCTACAATCATCACGTCTATGGCGCGGTGTTCACGACCGGCTACGGCGACGTTTCCGGCCTGCTCGGCCCGCAGTTTCTCGCGCACAACACGGCCCATTTCGCCCGGTGGATCCCAACCTTGCTCACGCCGTTTGTCGTGCTGGCCTTGGGCGCGCCCTACGGTTTCCGCTTGGGCCGGCGCGCGGCTCAGGCCCTGAGCGCATGGTGTCTGTGCTTGGTGGGTTTTTACGCGTTCTATTTCCATTCCGGCGAAACGTGGTGGTATCTCCGCTTCATCCTGCCCGCCTTCCCCGCGCTGCTGCTACTGGCGCTCATGACCGGTCAACGCCTGTCCGACCGGATCGAGATCGCGTGGCTCCGGGCGGCCCTGCCCGCGGCCCTCCTGGCCATTGCAATTCCGGTCCTGATGGCGTCCAACCGCCAGTTGGGGGTGCTAGGAATCCGCAGCGTGGAATCCAACTATCACCGCGGCATCGCCTGGCTGGAGCAAAATGTGCCGGCCGATGCCGTGATGGCCGCGATGCAGATGAGCGGCACGCTGCACTTTTACACGCCCCACGCCTTGATCCGCTACGACCTGACCCCACCCGAAAGCTTCGCGCGCGCCCTGGCCGCCGCGCGGGCGCCCCGCTTTTTCCCTTTGAAGTCGAGCGCCTAGTGACGCCGAAGTTCGGCGGCGAGTGGGAGCAGGTGGGCACGGTGGACTTCATCACCATCTGGCGCCTGAAACCCTGAGATGCCGCTCCTCGATCTCAGTCACACCAGCCACACCCGGGCGCAGACCGGCATCCAGCGGGTCTGCCGCGCCCTGCAGCGCGAACTCGGGCCGGCGGCCACGCCGATCACGTGGGATCCCTATGCCGATTGCTGGCGCCCGCTCGATGCTTGGGAGGAAGCCAATCTCGCCGCCACCGCCCCCGCGGCCAAGCGCGGCAGTGTCTGGCCCCTCGCCGCGCGCTGGCGGGGACGCCTGCGCCGGTTGCGCGGGGCCGGATCCCTGCCGCCGGCGGACGACGGCCTGATTGTGCCCGAACTATTTTCGCCGGCCGTAGCCGCCGCCCTGCCCCGGCTCGTCGGCCGCGGTCCGCGCGTGGCTCTGTTTCACGACGCCATTGCCCTGCGCCTCCCGGAGCTCAGCCCGCCCAAGACCGTCGCACGGTTTCCCGCCTACCTGCAGGAATTGCGCGCCTTCGACGGCGTGGCCGCCGTTTCCGAGGATTCCAAACAGACCTTGCTCGACTACTGGCACTGGCTGGGCTGGACGCAGGTGCCCGCCGTGGCCGCCATCCCGCTCGGGCTCGACCTGCCGCCGACTGCGCCGGGACCGGCCCCCGGGGGCACCCCGGTCGTGCTGAGCGTCGGCAGCATCGAAGGCCGCAAGAACCACCTCGCGCTGCTCGAAGCCGCCGAACAACTCTGGCAAGGCGGCCGTCAGTTCTCGTTGCACCTCGTCGGCCTGGCCCAGCGCGAAACCGGCCGCTCCGGGCTCGAGCGCATCGCCGCCCTGCAAGCGGCGGGCCGGCCGCTCCGCTACTCCGGCGCGGTGGACGGAGACGCGCTGGAGGCCGCCTATGCGGCCTGCACGTTTACGGTCTATCCGTCGCTGATGGAGGGTTTTGGGCTGCCCGTTTTCGAAAGTCTCGGCCGGCATCGTCCGTGCATTTGCTCACGCCGCGGCGCCCTAGGCGAGGCGGCGCGCGGCGGCGGCGTCCATGCCCTCGACGAGGTCACCTCGGCCGCGCTCGCGGCGGCGATCGGCGGGCTGCTGGATCAACCGGACCAACTGGCCCGCCTCACGGCCGAGGCCCGCGCCCGTCCCCTCCGCCGCTGGGCGGACTATGTCCGCGACCTGCGGGCCTGGATGGCCACGCTCGGGTGAGCCGTCTTTCAGTTTGCCAAAGGAGGTCCCGGCCCTAGCGTCGGCCGGTTCCCATGGCGCTGTCCCTTTTTAGCAAATACAAAAAGCCTCTCCTCAATCGCTGCCGCGACGACTACGCGACGAAGATGCGGTTGAAATACGCGCCCTACTACCACGCCATCGAGGCGCAATCCGGCACGAACATCCGCTTGAACGGGAAGGACATGATCATGCTCTCGAGCAATGATTACCTCGGCCTTTCCTTTCACCCCAAGGTCATCGAGGCGGGTCAGGCGACACTGCGCAAATGGGGCACCAGCCCGACCGGCGCCCGGCCCTCCAATGGCTCCCGGGCCTACCACGTGGAACTCGAGGAAAAGCTCGCCGCCTTCCTCGGCCGCGAAGCCTGCCACGTGCATGCCGCCGGCTACCTGTCCTGCATGTCCAGCGTCGCCAGCTTCGCGCAGAAGGGCGACGTCATCCTGGCCGACAAGAACATCCACTCCTGCCTGTGGGACGGCATCCGCCTGTCCATGGCGACGGTCGAGCGCTTTTCCCACAACAATCCCGACGACTTGCGCGGCGCGATCGAGGCAACCTCGGC
This sequence comes from Cephaloticoccus sp., assembly GCA_049425105.1. GTDB lineage: Bacteria > Verrucomicrobiota > Verrucomicrobiia > Opitutales > Opitutaceae > Cephaloticoccus. Next base: position 603 of record JBMSWZ010000189.1, on the reverse strand, counting down.
CTCCGCCCCGAAGATGCTGATCGTCGAAGGCGTCTATTCGATGGAGGGCCACATCTGCCGCCTGCCGGAGATTGCCAAGATTGCGGAGGAAAACGCCTGCTTCACCGTGCTCGACGACGCCCACGGCTTCGGCGTGCTCGGCCGCCAGGGTCGCGGCACGATCGATCATTTTGGACTCAACGAGTCGGTTGAGGTCGTCTGCGGCAGTTTGTCGAAATCCCTCGCCAGCACCGGTGGCTTCGTTGCCGCCTCGCGCGAGATCATCGACTACATGCGGACGAATTCGAAGCAGACGATCTTCAGCGCCGCCCTCAGCCCCAGCCAGACCGCCATCGCCATGACCGCGCTCGACATCATGCAGAACGAGCCGGAGCACCATCAGCGCCTGTGGGCCAACACCCGGAAATACAAGGCCATGCTCAAGCAGCTCGGTCTCGACATCTGGGACAGCGAAACCCCGGCGGTGCCGATCGTGCTCGGCTCCAAGGAGCGCGTTTACCCGTTCTGGAAAGCCCTGCTCGACAAGGGCGTGTTCACCGTCATGTCCATCGCCCCGGCCGTGCCGGTCGGCAAGGACTTGGTCCGCACCGCCATCTCGGCGAT
>JBMSWZ010000188.1:0-4178 GCA_049425105.1 Cephaloticoccus sp. | reverse complement strand
CCGGCAGTTCCTTGCCGGGCTTGTGGAGGCGCTCGGTGCCGCGCCGGACGCGGCCGGACATGACGAGGGCCTTGGCCTGGGCGCGCGATTCCGCCAGCCCGCGGCTGACGAGGAGTTCGTCGAGCCTTTGCTTGCCGCCGGCCATCAGAGGGTGACGTCAATCGCCTGCAGGAACGCGCGGGCGATCACGGCGTGGCCGATGATGTTCGGATGCACGCGGTCCCAGGCGATGGCATTGGCGTGCATGTGCTGCAGGACCGCGTCGAAGGCCGCCTGCGTGTCGATGAGCAAGGTGCGGTGCTTGGCGGCGACTTTTTTCACGAGGGCGCCGTATTCGTCCATCCGCGCGCGCATGGCGTCGCTGCGATTGGGCTCGAGGTAGAAGGGGGTCATGAGGATCAAGCCCTTGACCTTGGGCTTGGTCTGGCGCACGAGCGCTTCGAGCGTGCGGGCGTAGACTTCGGGGGAGACATGAATCTCGGTCTGACGCGGCAGGTCGAATTGGCGCCAGACATCATTCACGCCGATCATGACGGAAAGCCAGTCGGGCTTGAGGTCGAGCACGTCGGCCTGCCAGCGCGCCTTGAGGTCGAGCACGGTGTTGCCCGACGTGCCCATGTTGACGACGCGAATGGCCGCGGCCGGATGAATCGCGCCGAGAAAGCCCTCGACGAGTCCCACGTAGCTCTTGCCCACGGCCCCGAAGAGGCCTTCGCCCACGGGGCGGGCGCGTTCGCAGTCCGTGATGGAGTCGCCGATGAAGAGGAGTTTGCTGTGCGGGGCCAGTTTCATGCGCCGCTAAGCTTGGGCGGACGCCGTGCCGTTGACGAGTGAAAGCGCCGGCGCCCTGATTTCCTTCAGCCGGAGACGACCGGGAAGAGCGGGGTTTCAAACTTGGCGCCGACGGTCAGGGTGTCCTTCACCTGATCGGTGACCACGTGCATGGCGCCGTCGTAGGTCGTATCCTCGGGCATGTAGATGATCGCGAAGGCCTCGCGCATGCCGTCCGAGCGGTTCGGACCGGCATAGTGGAAGGTCATGCCGTTGTGGAAGGTGCAGTCGCCCGCCTTCAGCTCGATCGTCACGGGCTTCAACCCCTTGGTCTGAGGAGCCACGTCGTAGAGGTCCTGCGGGTTGGCCAGATTGACCGGCTCGATGTCGAGCAACTGGTGGGTCCCCGGCAGGAAGGACATGCAGCCGTTGTGAATCGTAGCGTCCCGCAGCGCGATCCATATGGTGGTCTGCTCGCGCTTGGGCGAGTGGGGCCAATACGGCGTGTCTTGATGCCAAGGGGTTTTGGCCCCGGTGTGCGGTTCCTTGAACAGCGCCTGGTCGTGCCAGATGCGTGCGGGCGAACCCATCAGGCGCGCGGCGATGTTCGCGAACCTCCGGCTCAGGACAAAAGGCTTCACGTCCTCGTGCCGGGTCCAGAGATTGACCTTTTGGATGAAGATCTGCTCGTAGCTGGACTTGACGCGATTGGGGTCTTCGTTGGCGGACTCGTCTTGCACGGCGCCCGCCACGGCGTCGCGCATCGCCGCCAATTCCTCGCCGGTCAGCACGCCAGACATTTGAATGAAACCGTCGCGACGGTAGGTCGCGATTTGCTCGGGGGTAAGGGGATAATCGGGGTTCACGTTTTGAGGTTAGCAGACAACCCGGTTTGGCGCTTGAATGCCCAAGGGATATAGTTGAACGATTCCGGCATCAAAGCCGCCTACACCATCAACCAGGACGTGGTTCGTCTCAGCGCCTCCCATCCGCTGAACGTCGAGTGGCTGCCGGTGCCCGGGGATATCGCTCCCCACGATCATGATTACTACGAGGTCTCGTTGGTCCGCCGGGGCCGGTCACGGCATCGGACCGCGGACGGGGTCCAGGCGCTGTCGCCGGGTTCCGTGGTGATCGTGCCGCCGGGCGGGGTGCATGCCTTTGCCGGCGCCTCCGGCATGGAGGTGATCAATCTTTACTACCTGTCGGAGTGGATTGCGGCCGGGTGGCGCGAGCAATGGGCTGAGCGCGGACTCGTGCCGCTGTTCCTGGCGCAGGCCTTGTTCCGGCGCCCGGTGCCGCCGCGGCCGGCGGTCCTGCAACTCGCAGCCCGGGAAGCGGCGGTAATCGAGGCGGAATTGGAGGACATTCGCGAGGAACTCGCGCGGGCGCAGCCGTCGCAACTGTTGCTGAAAGCCGCGTTGCTCAAGGTGCTGGTGCGCCTGTCCCGGGCGGCCGCGGCGGAGCACGACGAATTTCCCGCCATGGTGTGGTCGGTGATCGAGGAGATTGAGTCCGCCGTGGACAACGCGCGGATGTTCGACCTGCATGCGCTTTTGTGGCGCTGGCCGGTCACGCCGGATCACGGCAGCCGGCGATTTCGGCAGGTAACGGGCCTCTCGCCCCAGGAGTATTACCAGCGGCGCCGGATTCAGCGCGCTTGTGCCTTGCTGCTCGACCCGGCGAATGCCGCCACGCGGGTGGCGCTCGAACTGGGATTTGCGGATGCGGCGCATTTCAGCCGGCTGTTTCGCCGCCACATGGGATTGGGGCCGCGCGACTACCGGAAGAAATACGCCGTGGCGGTCAGGACTTGAGTCTTTGGCGTCCGGGCGACCAGCACGTGGTGCGTCCGCCGATTTCCTCGCGCATCAGCGGCGTGCGGGTGCGAGGGCAACGGCCGCCGTCGCCCCAGCGGTGGTTGAAAAGCCAGGTATCGGGAATGTTGACGTTGAGATCGGGTGGCAGGTCGCCGCCCTGGCCGGCGATGACCCGGAGGGCTTGGCGCGCGACTTGCCGGCACTCGCGCCACAGCCGCCGCGTCTCTGCCGGGGTGAGCGAACCCGCGGCGCGCCGCGGATGCACCGCCGCCCGCCAGAGGATCTCGTCGGCCATCCAGTTGCCGACGCCCGGAAAGCGCTCCTGCATGAGCAGGACGGCCTTGATCGGAGCCTTGGCGCGCCGGCGCAGGAAGGCGGCGACGGCGGCGGCGGTAAAATCCGGCGACCGCAGGGCCGGGGCGATGCGCGTCCACCATCCGGGGGCCGTGGGCCCGAGCGCGAACTCCACCTTGCCGAACATGCGCGGGTCGGAAAACACCAGCGTGTGGCGGGAGGTGCGCAGAATCAGGTGATCGTGTTTGCCCGGAACGTAGTCCGTCGCGTGGACGGTGAGTTCACCGCTCATGCCGAGATGCACGCCGAGCCAGGCCCCGCCGCTGAAGCGGAAGAGCATCTGCTTGGCGGCGGCGGCGGAGTCGAGCATCCGGGCGCCCGTCAGGGCGTCCCGCAACCTTGTGGCCGAGGTGCTGCGAAAGGTCTTCTTGTGGTCATGCGTCTGGACGGCCGTGATCCGCCGCCCGGCGGCGGCCTCGTGCCAGCGACGACGGTAGAATTCCACTTCGGCGAGTTCGGGCATGTCTTGAGCCAACGCGTTGGTCGCGCCGGCACAAGCCGGATGATTTGCCTCGGCCCGGCGGGGCGATTCCCTCAACCTTGCCGGCACCATGGAGAATTCGCAGCGCGACCCGGCGCGCGGCCAGACCGGAGCCCCTGACCCGGTAAAGCGCGTGTCCGATCTCATCGGCAAGTGGCTGGCCGCGGGCCTGCATCTGCCGCGGGTTCATCGCAAGCGTCCGGTCTTGGTGACCGCCCCCGGCACGCGTCCCGGCATCGAGTCGTTCGAAAGCATTGACCAGCCGCCGGCGCCGGACTCCGTGCACCTCCAGTGGTATGACTACGATGCGGACAGGTTCCGCCTGGAGGAATCCACCGACGTCGAGCAATTGTGTGCCTCCCAACGGCCGGACGGCACCACCGTGCGTTGGATCAATGTCGATGGCCTGCATCCGTATGTGGTCAACCGGCTCCGGAATGCCTATCCCATCCACACGCTGGCGGCGGAAGACGTGCTGCGCACTTCCCAGCGGCCGAAGCTCGAGGAATTCGAAAACCACCTCTTTGTCGTCGTGCGGATGCTCACGCTGCAGGACGGCGTGCTGCATCACGAGCAGGTAAGCATGTTCCTGTTCAAGGACACGTTGATCACCTTTCAGGAGACGCGGGGCGACGTATGGGGCCCGATCCGGCAGCGGCTTGAGAAAAACGGTTCCCGCCTGCGCGCGATGGGCCCGGCCTACTTGCTTTACGCCCTCCTGGACGCGGTCGTGGACCACAGTTTCCCGATCC
>JBMSWZ010000187.1:0-4183 GCA_049425105.1 Cephaloticoccus sp. | reverse complement strand
GCGCGGGCAAAAAACGCAGATGAACAGTTTCGCACCTACGTCGCGGCGCTGACCGGAATGGATGCCGCACTCGGACGACTTTTTGCCGAGCTGGAGTCGATGGGCGTCGCGCAGAACACCTTGATTGTCTTTTCAAGCGACAACGGTCCAGAGGACTACGCGATTGGCAATGCCGCCAATGCCGGGATGGGTTACGCGGGCGAACTGCGGGCGCGCAAACGAAGTATCTATGAAGGCGGCGTGCGGGTGCCGTTGCTGGTGGTGTGGCCTGGTCATGTGCCGGCGGGTCGGGTTGATCGGGAGTCAATCTTGAGCGCGGTGGACTTGGTGCCCACGCTGGCTGCTTTGATCGGATCAGACGCAGCCAAACCGGACCACGCGCAAGGCGGCGACGGTGAGGATGTTTCCCCAGCGTGGTTGGGTGGCTCTCACTCCCGGCAGAAACCACTTATGTGGGAGTGGCGTTTTAACGTTTCCGGAGCGAAGGCAAATTCGGCGCCGCAATTGGCCATCAGGCGCGGCGAATGGAAATACCTGTGTGATCCTGAGGGGGCCCGCGAAGAGTTGTATCGGATAGTTGATGACACGGAGGAGCATCAAAGTGTGGCGATGGAACATCCCGAGATCGTCGGCCAACTGCGTAAGACACTACTCGATTGGCACCGTGAGATGGTCGGAAGCCCCTAAAGTAGGGGCTCTGGTAATATGGTGGCCGTTGGCGATCGAGGTCGCCGCAAGCGTGAGTGAGTGGAGGGCAGCGGCATCCCCTCGCTCACGCTCGTAGCTACGACGTCGGTGAAACGACTCTAGCGATTGTCGCTCAGCGAGAGTCTGGCCGTGATCGTCGTCTTGGGGCCGACTTCGATTTGAGCGACGCCATCGCTACAGGAAACCGGGCGATCGGCGATGTAGCCGGAAACGATTGCCCGGCCGTCGCGGCAGGCCACGGTGTAGCGGCGGGGGATTGGCGAATTATTGGCCAGTTTCAGCACGAGCGTCTGACCGGTCATCACGTAGCTGATCGGGGAAGACTCCGTCTCGTTTTCCCAGAGCTGGTAGTTGCCGGATTTCGCCGGATAAAGATCGAGGTGGATCTTCGGTTCCGGGGCATCTTGATTGAACTGAGCGGGTGGTCGCGACGGGATGATGGCACCCTTGCGGACGAAGATCGGCAAACCATGCGGGCGGTAGAGCGGAGCATCGGCGAGCACCTGGCGGTTGCCGGCAAATGACTCTCCCGTCCAGTAGTCGAACCATTCTCCTGCGGGCAGGTAAACGTAACGTGAATGGGCGGAGGTCTCCATGACCGGCGCGACCAGGAGCGAAGGCCCGACCAGTAGTTCGTCGTCGATCGTGTAGGTGCGCTCGTTCCGAAAATGATCAAACGCAAGAGGACGAACCATCGGCACGGATGACCGCGAGGACTCCACGGCGGCGGAGTAATAGTAGGGAAACAACGCGTAGCGCAGTTCGAGATAGCGGCGGTAGACGGCCTGCACCTTTTCGTTGTAGAGCCAGGGGAACTTGGGTGGTGCGCGATAAGTGTTGTGCAGGCGAGGCACCGGATAGATCAGGAAACCATGGGCCACGCGGCGGATGATATTTTCATCGCTGTGCATGATTTCCCGGCCGAGGCCGTCGGCTTTGAAGCCGCCGAGGTCTACGCCGGTGTAGGGCACGCCGGACATCGCAAGATTGCCGACAAACCACAGATCCTCCCGCTGGCGCTCGACGCCGGGACCCGTGTCACCAGGCCAGGGCGTGGCATTGGTCTGGGTGCCAAGCCAGCCGCCGCGAGCCAGCACGAGACGATTTTCCAATCCCGCCGCTTCCATTCGGTCGAAGAGAAAGCGGTTCCAGACTTCGCCATAGAGATTTCGGGAGGGCAGACCGCTGCCGAGTTGCCCATCGACGCGTTCGCCGTTGTCGACCCACCAGGCGGTGGTGCCTTCCTTGACCCGCGGCTCATAGAGGCTCCAGTTCCAGTCGCGGGCGGCGGGGGTATTCAACACGCTGACGACCTGTTGGTGACCGGAACGACGCAGGAAGCCGAGATCGAGGCCCTCGGTGAGCAGCGGATCCGCGAACATGCGCGTGTTCACGTGCAGCGCGAGCTGGAGATGCATGTCATTCAGCGCCTTCACGAACCGTGGACCATCACCAAAGTTTGCGGTGTCCCAATCCAGGTTCTTGCCTTGACCGCCTTCGTTGAGGATTGCCATGCCTCCGCGCCAAAAGAGATCCAGCACGACCATGTCGGCCGGCCATTTTTCGTCCCGAAAGCGCTGCATATATTCTAACCATTGCTGGTCGTTGGCCTCACTGAACCAGGATACCCATAGTCCTAGCATGAACTTGGGCGGAATGGCCGGCGCGCCGGTCAGGGCATGATAGCGTTGCGAGATTCGCTGAGGGGTTTGGCCGGATAGAAAGAATACATCGATCGGACCATCCGGAGTGGTGAGCGACCAATCGCGCTCGGACTCGTAGCCAAAATCGAAAAACACCCGGGGAAAGGGGTTGTTGAGAATGAATCCGTAGCCCCGCGGATTCAGAAAATACGGCATCGCGAAGCCCCCGTAGTCTCCGCGCTTGGTTTCCACTTTCACACTATAGATGTCGGCGAGGGTGCCGCGCCGATCCAAGGGGGACGATTTCCCCCCGAGGCCAAAAAAGTGGTCGTCGGGTGTCAGCTCAAAACGCGAGAAGCTTCGCAGCCCCTGCGGCGCCGTTCCTGAGTGGAGGTCCCTCCAGTGCAGCAAGGTCTCTCCCTCCGGCGTGCTGAGCGTGGCGGAAAACTCGCGGCGAGGCAGAGTCAATCGGAGTCCGTTGCCGGAGATTTCGACGGAGCCGGCGCTTTCCAGTACGAGCAGTGGAGCCGGTTTGAATTTGGCGGGCAGAATGCCGATCGGGAACTCCTGCGGCCAGTCGAACGCCGTTGCGGAATCGAAAATCTGCAATAGGAGAACACCATCGACGGGGGCCGTCACCACGGCCTGGAGTCGCTCATAGGTGAGGTGAACTTCAGCGCTAGTGGGCTGGGTCCACTCGAGGAGTGCGCCAGGGGCTTGGAGTCCGGTCAGATTAACCGATTTCCAGGCGAAGTCCTCCGTATAGGGCGCTTCCGGGTGGGCGTATTGGCGTTGTTCGGACGGTGGAGGTTCGGCGGCGAAAAGAACTGTGGGAAGGGCGGCGGCAATCTGGATTGCCGCAACCACCAGGGGAAAGGGGGGCGGGCGCATGTTGGGATTTTTAAACAGTGACCCCGAGGACACGTTTGGAGCCTCGGGGAGCGATGGAGGGGGCGGAAACGCGGCAGAGGCGCGGAATCTAAACGGGGTCGGATGTGGTCGCGGTCAGATCGGAATCCGCCATTTCATGCGGTGTCACCGAGTTGCGAATACAGGTGGCTGCGGCGTGGCCGGCGGCCTCGCCGGTGACCACCGCGTTGCCCGTGCCCCGATAGCTGGAGTGCGCCAGAAAATCACCGCTGATGCAGCGGCCGGCGAGCATGAGCCCGTCGACATCGCGGGCAATCAGGGCGCGCAGCGGGATGTCGTAGGGCTGCGCCGGAGGATGCTGGCGGTCGATTCCGCGGTGGGCGCCGCCGTCCAGTGAATGGACATCAATAGGCGACGTGACGTGGCAGATCGCGTCCGGGTGCCGGATGCCGGCGAGAATGTCGGCATCGGTGACCAGGTGCAGTCCATGGATGCGCCGACCTTCGCGGATGCCGATTTGGGCGGAGGTTGCGACGACCCGGATGCCGTGCCAGACCGGGCCGAGTTGACGGAGCGTTTCCACGGCGCGGTGGGTTTCGGCGCGACCGCGGACCGTGGCCCGGGTGATGGCGTCGGCATCGGTGGCGCGCACACCGTATTCATGATTTGCACACAGGGCGAAGAGGTTCTCATGGATCCGGACCAGCAACGGGACGCTGTTGGAGAGTTCGAGGCCGTGTTGAGCCAGCTGCGAATAGAGATGTTGTTTGGGGGCGGAAAGGTTGCCGCCGACAAACGGCTCGATGTCGGCGAAGCGAACGCCGGTGAACAGCGCGTACATGCTCAGCGGCTGCACGTTGCCAGTCAGCGGGGCGCCCATGGAAAAGGAGCAACCGGCGGCTGCACCGAGGTCGCCGTCACCGGTCGCATCGATGAAGACATCGGCGAGCCACGCTTCGCGG
>JBMSWZ010000186.1:0-4183 GCA_049425105.1 Cephaloticoccus sp. | reverse complement strand
TTACGTTACTTAAATCGGCGAGGCTGATGGCGAGCGGTGGGTGCAAGATGAGCTGAGGGGGTGGACGGGATCGGAGGCACGACTTTCACAGGGACCGGCATGGAGTGAGGTCGCGCTTGTGCCGCGCGGCGGATGCCACCACTATGCCGCCATGCGTCTCCTCTCCTTCGGGCTCGCCCTGGCCGCCCTGACGACGGCCGTTCGCGCCGACGGTCCCGTCGAGTTCACCCGCGTCTGGCCGGCCTGGCGCGACACCGCCTCGTTCGTGCGCATTTCGGAATACTTTGGCGGCGAGGAAAACACCGGCCGACAGACGATGCTGCGCACGCGGGCGGAGGAGCGGGACGGGTTCTACTTCCTCGCCCGCGTAAACAACCGCGGCGCCGCTGAAGCCAACGCCCGGTTCGTGCTCGACATCATCACGCCGGATTCGCCGCAGCCCAAGACCTACACTTTCACGACCACGCTCGCCGCCGGCAGCCACACCTACAATCTCGGCCTCACCGGCAAAGACTGGGCGGGAAAAGACGCGCAACCCGTGGCGTGGCACCTGCGGCTGCTCGCCGCCGATGAGCGCGAACTCGCGGCGAGCCAGAGTTTTCTCTGGCGCATGCCCGACGACGCCGGCAACTGAACCGCCCATGAATCCCGCCGCGTGGTCGCCGTGGACGCCGCTCGGCGTTTCCCAGACGGTGCGCGTCCTCGCCGAGACGCTCGACGGCGGCCAGGCCTTTCGCTGGCAATTCGACGCCAACGGCACGTGGACCGGCCAATGGGCGGATCAAGTCGCACAGCTGCGCTCGGAGCCGGATGGCGCACTCGTCGGCCGCGTCCCGGCCGGTTCCACCAACGGGCTCACGGCCCTGCGTGCCTACCTGCGGCTCGACACGGATTTCGCTGCCCTCGCTGATCAACTGCCTTGGCGCACGGACGCGCATCTCGCCGCCTGCCTCACGGCCTTTCCCGGCTTGCGTCTGCCGCGCCAACCCTTCGGCGAAACGCTGCTTTGCTTCCTGTGCAGTGCCACGAAACAGATCGTGCAGATCAAGCAAATGGTCGCGCTCCTCGCCGAGAAACACGGCGCCCCGCTGCCCCACGCTGACATCGGCCGGCCCCGGCTGCCGACCTGGGCCGAAATTGAGCACATTCCCGAGGCGGCGTTGCGCGGCTGCCTCCTGGGGTTTCGCGCTCGCTACATCAAGGGCACCGCCGCCTACCTCGCCGCCCGCCCTGGCTGGCTGGAGGAAACCGAACACCTGTCCTACCAAGAAGCCAAGGCCCGCCTGATGGACCTGCCCGGAGTCGGCGAAAAGGTTGCGGACTGCGTCCTGCTCTTCGGCGCCGGCCAGCTCGCGGCCTTCCCCGTCGACACGTGGATCCTCAAGGCGCTCGCCCGCCGCTACGGCCTTACTGGCTGGACGCCCGCACAGGTTGCCCAATTCGGCCGGGCCCACTTCGGCAACCTCGCCGGCCTCGCCCAGCAATACCTCTTTGCTTACGAGCGCCAGCAGGCCCGGCCAACGACCGGCCGCGCCGACTAAGCGACCGACATGCTTCGCAGCAGTCGCCACTGGAAAAAATACACCGCGTAAACGACGGCGTAGACGGCGAAGTTATCGAGCCCCACCGCCGACACCCCAGCGAAGAAGAAAATCAGCAGGTGCATGCGGATCACATTCTTGTAGGGCGCAAACAGGTCGCCGTTTGCTCCGCCCCGCGCTTTGCGGCGGGCGATGGCCTCCGCCGTTACGGCTCCGTCGTCCTTCTCGGCCTCGGGCTTCGGGGCAAACGCCGCCCGCTCGGCCAAAAACGCCGCGGGCAAAAGATCCAGTAGCGTTTCACCACTTCGAGGTAGTGCTCGGGAAACGGAAAACCGTCGTTCCACTCCACGATCGGGAAAAAGTGACTCAGGAAAACCGAATGCACGAAATGAAACATGCCGAAGTGAAACGTGAAAAACACGAGGGTGGACGCCACCCCGGCGCCGATGACTCCGCCGACCGCCAGCTTGGCCCCGGTGGGCCCGGCTTCCTTGGGGGCGAAGGCATTGCCCGCAAATTCGCGCAGCGGGCGCGACACCACCCAGATCAACGTCGCATAGCCCACGACCAGACTCGAGAGCCACAGGCTCCACAGCAGGTCGCGGGTCTGCCACTGCGCCCACCACGCCACGCCGAGTCCTGCGACAAAAGCCAGCGCGTCCGGCCAGGCCTCGGCCCAACGGGAACGCGCGGCACTCGCAGGCGCAACGGTCACTTCGCGCGCTGGATCAGCTCCACCTCGTAGCCTTCGGGGGCGTCGATGAATGCGATGACCGAACCGCTGCTGGTCTTGGTCGGCCCATCACTCAGCGCGTAGCCCTTGGCCTTGATAGCCGCCTCGTAGGCCGCGAGATCATCGACCTCAAACGCCAGGTGCACGAGGTCGGGCTGCACCTTCACCGGCTCCGCGCCCGGCGGCATCTGGCAGATCTCGATTTCCTCGTCGCTGTTCGGTGTCGCCAGAAACGCAAGCTGGGCCCCGCGCGGCGAGGTGTGCCGGCGGCTCAACTTCAGGCCGAGCGCTTCCTGGTAAAACTTCACCGTGGCGGCGAGATCGTTAACCCGCATGCGGGTGTGGAGCAATTTGGTGACCATGCCGCCACTTTACATTCCGCGCGGATGGCGGCAAGAAGTCCCACCAGTTCCGCCCCGCCCCTCATGGATCTTCCCGACTTCTCCCCCGACGCGTCCGGTATCGCCAACGCCCGCGCCCTGCAGCAGGCCGTCGACCGCGGCGGCACCATCAGGATCACGCGCCCCGGCGTCTATCGGCTCGCCGCCACGATCTACCTCCGCAGCCACACGGCGCTGATTTTCGGTCCGGGCGTGGTGATTCAGAAAACCGACGAAGCCGGCCCCTTCACCTATGTGTTCCTCAATCAGGGCGCACGGACCAAGACCACCGACGAGCACATCGTGCTCGAGGGCCTGCACCTGCAGGTCAACGGGCAGGACATTCCGCAATGGGTCATCCCCGGACTGCGCGGCCAAGTGGCGTTCTTCCATGTGCGCGACGTCGTGATCCGCCGGTTTCGCTGCTACGACATGGGGCCAAAGCAATTTTGCATTCACGTCTGCACCTTCGAGGATCTGGTGGTCGAGGACGTCATCATTCACGGCAACAAGGATGGCGTGCACCTCGGCTGCGGCCGGCGGTTCCGGATCAGCCACGGCGTCTTCCAGACCTTTGACGATGCGATCGCGCTCAACGCCCACGACTACGACACGGCCAACCCGGAGCTTGGCTGGATCGAGGAAGGCGTGATCGAGCATTGCCACGACCTGAGCGCCGAGCGCACCACCGGGTTTTTCTGCCGCCTGCTCGCCGGCGCCTGGCTTGACTGGCAGCCCGGCATGCGTGTGCAGAAGTCCGACACCGTCATCTCGCAGGGCCGGCTATACCGCGTCTGCGCCGACGCCGACGGCCGCACCTACGAGTCGCGCACCGCGCCCACGCACCTCGAAGGCATGGCCGAGCTCGACGGCATTACCTGGGTGATGCTGCAGGCCGACCCGGTCTATGAAGTTGGCGTGCGCAATGTCGTCTTCCGCGACATCACCCTGCACAAACCGCGCATCGGTTTCGCCTTGTTGTTCGACAACGACAAATACAGCCGCTCCGTTTATCCCGGCGCCACGCCGCCCGTGCAGTCCAACATTCGCTTTGAGGGCATCACTGTCGCGCACGACGCCACCCTGCCCTTCCTGCACGTCACCACGCCGGTCGATGTCGTCCGGGTCCGTGACGCGCGGCTGCGAGAGTCCCCGATCGTCTTCACCAACCGCACCCCGGGCGTCGACCAAGGCCGCACCCACCTGCACCTCACCGACTGCACCTTCACCGCGGCAGGTGAGTTCAAACTCGTCGATATCGAGGTGGAGCCCAAGGCCGTCTCGCTCCACACCAGCGGCTCCATCGTGCTCGACGCCACCTTCCGCGCCACCGTCACCGGCAAAACCAGTCAACTCACCATCGACTCCGACCTGCCGGGACTTTGACCGCAGCTTGGTGCCCGGGAAAGGCACCATTTTACCTATTATGTTTATTACAGGGGACAAAAAGGGGACAAACGAGCCATCGCTAGCGTTCGAATCGCAATGGCCGCCAGGCCAGTGGCCTTAAACCACGCGTTAAGCGGAGC
>JBMSWZ010000185.1:0-4185 GCA_049425105.1 Cephaloticoccus sp. | reverse complement strand
CTTTCGTTTGCTATCTGGGCCGACAGAGCGCCGGACCAAAAGGGGTGGGGAGAGGAGGTCTCCAGGCAAAAGGGGTATGGGAAAGGGAGGGCTCTGCGCCCGCCAGACTCCTACGGTTGAAGACAAACCACCCCCAAATGGCGGTTTGTCCATCCGGCGAAACCAATGACCGAATGGAAGAAGTCTTTAGGGTAAGAATCAGGTCAGGCGCAGAGAAAGGCTCGTGGGGTTGGCTGGGTTAGGGTTTATCGATTGTGCCCGTAACGCCGCCTCGGGGATACCGTGTTGACTACCCAAAATTAAGTAGATGGTTCGGCCAGAGGTTGGACGATCAACTTGGCCTTGTGCAGCGGGGTCGTCGGTCGCTCGATCCGGGATCGGATGGTCGCCCCGTCCTTGGTGATGCGCACCATCCCGAGCCGAATGGCTTCCCGCACCAGCTTCGCGCTGCTGGTGATGCCGAGCTTGCGCATGATGTTGCGCCGGTGGGTTTGGACAGTCGCTTCGCTGAGCGACAGTCGGCGGGCGGCTTCCAAGTTGCCGCTGCCGTCACCAATCTCCGAAAATACCAGCAGTTCGGCCGCGGTCAGCCGTTGCGCCAACACGCCGGGGGGGTTGCGGTCGATGATGTGCAGTCGCAGGGAGGGGCTGATATAGGGCTCGCCGGTGGCCACTAGGTGCAACGCGCGCACCAGGGCGGCGGTGTCCTCCTCAAGGACGTCAATAAGTCCATCAAAGCGCGCTACCCGAAGGGTTTGCAAAGAAAATTCACCCGGGTGGTTAAGCGCCACCAAGACGCGCGAGGCGAGCTTTCCCTCGGCGATCTTGGGCAGGAGGTCGACGCCGTCGATGTCCGGCAAAGTCGTGGAAAGGAGTAGGAGTTCCGCCGGACGTTCCCGCATCCCTGCCAACGCTTCGCTGCCACTGCAGCAGTAGCGAATCTCGGCTTCCGGGAAAGCTAGGTGGCAAACCTTCTGCAGGGCTTCCGCGTAGGTGCGGCCCCACTGCACGACCAATACATTGGTCAACTTCACCGGCGGTGGCGGCGTAGTGGCCGCGATTTCTGCCGGCGAAGGCTGATTCGGTGGTATGGTTTCGGGTGCGGGCATAGGTCTCCGATGTTCGGCCCTGAATTTGGGTAGGCCGACGGGATTATGATACGCCGACGGCAAAAAAGCGTTACGGGGTCGGCTACTTATTTTTAGGTATATAGTGCGGCTTATGGGTCGCGAAGCCGCCGACTTGGCTTTCCGTTGGTCGGACGGGATGCCGGTCCATCTTCCGGTCCTATGGTCAAGCGCGTCAGGTCATACAGATGCATCAGTCGATCCGCGGCCACAGACCGGCGCCCGCAGGCAGTAGCTACTATTATAGAGTGAAGAGACTAAAGGCTGGGAGCTAAACCGCCGCTGTTCTCCGACCCAATGGTGGTTTGCCCGTTAGGCCACGAATGGGGGTTGCGCGCCTTTGTGGAATCGGTCGAAAGTCCACGCCCATGCGGCCTATCAACCCCTTGATCCAGCTCACCCCCCTGCGCGCCCAACGCGGCGTTGCCCGCCTCGCCGAAATGATCTGGTCGGATCCGCAACCCGTTCGGGTGGAGGTGACGCCACCCCGCCCGGATCACATCGGTTTGTCCGCGGCCCAACGTTCCCCGCTTCGTCCGGCGGTGTTGGGCGAGGGCTGGGGCCGCTTGTATGACCAACGGTGGTCCCGCGTGCGTTTGCCGGCGGGAGCCAGGCGCTGGCTGCATTGGGATGAACAGGGCGAGGCCACGCTTTTTGTCGGGGGCACGCCGTTCTACGGGTTCGATGTGGCCCACCGCTATTGCGAGGTGCCGGCCGGCGTGCGCGAAGTCTGGGTGGAAAGCCTCTGCGTGCAGGCGGCGATCTGGCACCCGGATGCGAAGGGGTTGGGTGAAAACGGCAACATCTTGCGCGGGGCGCGGCTGCTGCGCCGCGATGACGAAGCCTGGGCGGCTTATCATGACCTGAACTGCCTTTACGACTGGATGCTCGACCTGCGCGCGCGGGAATTCCCCGGCGTGCCGCGGGAACTCTTCAGCCAGACGGTGCAACCCGCCCTGACCGACGTCACTCCGCTCTACCGCAAGCTGCTGCGCGGCCTCGACACAGCGCTTGACGCCTTTGACACCGCGGGCGTGGCGGCGCTGCGCCGCGAGTTGGCCAAGGTTTACCGCGAGCTCCGCGACCCCGCACCGCTGGCGCGCGCCGCGCTGACGGGGCACTCGCACCTCGACTTGGTCTGGCTTTGGCCGGAGCAGACGGGCGAGGGCAAAGCCGTGCACACCTTTGCCAATGCCAACCGGCTGATGGCGCGTTACCCGGAGTTCCGTTTCGCCTACTCCCAGCCCGCGAGCTACGAGGCCGTGGCGCGGCGCGCTCCCAGTCTCGCCCGGCAGGTCCGGTCCCGGCTGCGCTCGGGGCAGTGGGAGGCGACCGGCGGCATGTATGTCGAGAGCGACTCGCACGTCGCCTGCGGCGAGGGCCTGGCGCGCAGTTTCATCCTGGGGCAGGAGGCATTTGCCAAACTCTCCGGCCGGCGCTCGCGCATCCTCTGGCTACCGGACCTCTTTGGTTTCAGCGCCTGCCTGCCGCAGCTCATGCAGCTGAGCGGGGTGGACTATTTCTTCACGACCAAGACCACGTGGAACACGGTGAACCGCTTCCCGCATTCGTCGTTTGTCTGGCGCGGGCCGGGCGGACACGGCGTGATCGGGCACGTGACCCAGGGCGTGCAATTCAACAATACCGTGGCCGTCGAGCAGATCCGCGCCGCGACCCACCAGCACCAGCAGGGCGACTTGCACGACGAGTTCCTCATGCCCAACGGTTGGGGCGACGGCGGCGGCGGTCCGAGCGAGGAGATGTGCGAACGCGCGCGGCGGCTCTCCGCCTTGCGCGGCCTGCCGGCGCTCAAGTGGGACCAGCCCGAGGCGTTCTTCGATCGGCTCGCGCGCAAACAGGCGCAGCTGCCGGCGCTCGATGGCGAAATCTACCTCGAATACCACCGCGGCACCTTCACGACGCAAAGCCAGGTTAAGGCGCGGTTCCGCGCTTTGGAGCGCGCCTTGCAGTTGCGCGAGGCCGTGCTCGTGGCGGCGGGCCGCGCGCCCGACGCGGAACTCAGCCATGCGTGGCGCCGCCTGGTGTTCGCGCAGTTTCACGACTACATCCCCGGCAGCTCGATCCCCGAGGTTTATACCGAGGGCCTGCCGGAATTGGCGCGACTCGCGCGCGCCCCCACCGCCCCGGCCCCCACCCGGCGCCACCGGCGGCGGCACCTCGGCGGGCAGCTGGTCGGCGCACAACTCGAGGATCTCGATGGCGCTGAGTCCGGACTGGGCCGCGCCGTTGGTGCTGACGCGAGGCGCCTCGTCGACGGGATTGAGGGCCAGGTGACCCTCGACCCGGGTCGTCACGAGCGGACCGCCGCCGAAGCGCAGGAGGGACGCCGTCGCGACCCTCGCGAACGCAGGCTCCCGCGTCTTCCAGTAGGCGTAGGCGGCCAGCCGCGGCGTGCCCTGGCTGTTCACCCCCTGCTCGCCGACATACCGGGCATCCGCGCCCTCGGTCCCGGTCGTCCGGTCGCGCCGCAGCACCTCGGCGGGAGCGCTGCCGAGCCGGCAGTACTGCAGCCACATCCTCTGCCAGCCGGGATGATCGAGGACCTCGTTGAGCTCGAACACCACCTGGGCGCCGCCCTGGATGGTGGCGAGATTGTACGATCCGACGTCGTCGGACAGTGGATACAGTTTCCCGGTGGCCGGATCGTAGCCGTAGACCAGGTTCCGGCCGGACTTGATCCCGTACGGCAGCGCGAACATCGCCTCGACGCCCGCCAGGATCTTGTCCCGCCAGCGGGTATCGCCCGTCCGCTCCCACTCGGTCATCCAGTTGCTCACGAAGGCGAACCAGTCCGGACCGGCCCGGACCCGCGTGGGATAGCGTTTCTCCTCCGCCGTCGCCGGCTGCGCGATCCGCATCGGATCGAACTCGATCATCTTGAATTACGCATTGACGACCTCGCGCATCAGGTCGCCGGTCCGCTCGTCCGTCGTGAGGTAATAGAAGTAGCGCTTGAGTCCCGCCATGCTGATCCGCACCTCCTTGGCCCCGCAACCCCAGTGCCGGACGTTGTGGCGCGAACCGAGGCCGGCGAGCG
>JBMSWZ010000184.1:0-4191 GCA_049425105.1 Cephaloticoccus sp. | reverse complement strand
GCACTCCCTCCGGAACTATCGCGAAAGGTTTTCTGTCAATCGTGTCAGGGCACCCCTCCCACCTAATAGGTGTAAAGGATACCACCACCCAAACAATGATGGGGGTAATTCGACCCCCGACCGTTTCCCACGGCCAACTTTTTCACGTGATTTCCGCTTCCCATCGATCCGATCTCGCGCCCGTGACGTTGCTTTGCGTCATGGGCGATTCTTGGCGAACTGTTAGCACTTTGGCCCTTTTTTGTTAGCACTCCGGCTAGAATCGGCGAAGAAAAACCCCGGTAAGCTGTTGGCTTACCGGGGTTTCTAAGGAAATGGAGCGGGCGAAGAGACTCGAACTCTCGACGTCCACCTTGGCAAGGTGGTGCTCTACCAACTGAGCTACACCCGCAGAGCAGGCTGCGAAAAGTAGGGCCGGGACCGCACTCGTCAACGACTATTTTTTAAAGGCATTCGAGGGGAAAAGCCGGGAGGTTAAGCAGGAAGCTGGGAGCCCGCCTTCGCTCCAGTGGGAGCTATGGCGCGGCAAGCCCCCGGTCAGGCTTTTCCGCCGGGTGCGTGCAGGGCGAGGTGGCCCCCCGTCGGCTCCGCCGACTTGGTCTGGCCGGCGGAACGCCGACGCGGGCGGTCGCCCTCACTGTAGTAACTGTAATTGTGCGTGTAGTAACCGTAGTCCTCGCCGGTGCCGGTGGGCACCTGATTGAGCACCACGCCCAGCAGCGGGGTCTTGATCGAGGCGATGACCTGCTGCGCGCGCACGACCATGCTCTGCGGGTTGCGCCGGTGCTGGATCAACAGCACCGCGCCATCGACCACGCTCGCCAGCACGGCGGCATCGCTCACGCCGATAATCGGCGGGGAATCGAAGATGATCTTGTCGTATTGCCCGCGCAACGTGTCGACGAGTTCACGGAGCCGGTTCGCATAAAGCAGGCTGAGGGTAAATCCGGCGGATGCGCCGCTGGGCACAAAATCGAGGTTCGGCACAATGTCCCGCTGCACGACCCCGTCCATCGTCTTGCGGCCGAGGAGCACCTCACAGAGGCCCGGGTCCTTGGGCCGGCGGCCCAGCTTATGTTGGGTGGGCCGGCGGAGATCCGAGTCGATCAGGATGACGCGCTCGCCGGCCGCGGCCATGGCGCGGGTGAGCCGGTGGAGCGTCGTTGACTTGCCCTCGCCCGGGCCCGCGGAAAAGAGCACGAGGCACGCCGGCTGGCCCGGTTTGAGCGCCAGGTTGAGGTTGGTGTGCAACACCCGGAAGGGTTCTTCCTCGGCGGGGTCACTGTCCGCGCCGCCGGACCAAAGCCGGGCCTTGAAGTGCTCCTGCCAAAACGTGAGCACCTTGTTGCCGAGTTTGTTGAGATCGACGCGCGGCAGCTCCACATCGAGCGACGTGCGCACGGTCAGCGGCAGCGCCGTGGGGTCGCCTTCCTTGAGCGCCACGTTTTGCACCGCCAGCGCCGTCGGGCTGCCCGTCAATGCAAGGTTGCGCACGATCCAAGGTGCAGTGAGCAGCGCAAAGGCGCCGGCCACCACGCCGAGGGCCGCCCAGCGTCGCGCCGGCGGCAGGCGCCAGGCGACATAGCCGACCGCGACCAACCCGATCGCGCCGGCACTGTATTCCGCGAGGAACAGCAAGGCCCCGCCGGCGCCCAGACCAGCCAGCGGCCCCCACGCCACCCGGCGGTCGTTGGCGGCCATCTCCACCGACCACCAGCAACGAAACACCGCCAACGCCAGCACCATGAGCAACGGCAGGCCGTTGACGGCCACCACCTGCTGCCAGACGGGCACCGACAGCAACAGCCCGAAGGCCGCGACCCACCCCACCCGCGCGTCAAACAAGCGCCGGCCGAGCTCGTAGGTTTGCCCCGCCGCGATACAGAACAGGATCAGGTTGAGCCCGAGCAAAAAATAGTCCGCGGCAAATCCGTCCGGCGGCTGCGGCGGATCCGCAAACAACCCGTCCCGCCAGGTCGCCGGCAGGATTCGCAGCCCGCCCGCAATCACCAGCGCGTAAAGCGGCGCCTCGTAGAGTTCCGGCAACGGTTGCGTGGCGGAGAATCCCCCGCCCCGGGCATCGAGCACGGCATGCACCTGCGGGTAGTTGATCTGCGTCGTGAAGCCTTCGCCGCGCGCGAGTTGGCGCGCCAGGTCGGCTTGGCGCAGTGTGCCTTCGCTCACCGGTCCGTGAAACTGCTTCCACGCGACCAGAAGCGAGAGGGCCAGCGTGCCCAGCAGCAGGGCGGCCAGCTTCACGACCCGGGCGCACCGCCCCGCCTCCAGCCAGTGAATCCACTCCTGGATCGTGCGCGGGCGGTTCATCAGTCGATGACGTCGAGCTCAGGCCACTGCGCGAGCTTCCGGTGCAGGGTGCGGCGGCTGATGCCCATGAGCTCGGCCGCCTTCGTGCGGTTGCCGCGCGACTTGATCAACGCCTCGCGCAGCACGCGCTTTTCGTTCTCCTCGATCGAAAGCGGATTGGCCAGCGGCGCAGTCCCGGCCTCGGCGCCCGCCGTGGTCGCGCCGCCGCGAAACTTGGGGTCGAGATCGTATTCGCTGAGCGAGCCGCCGCGATGCAGCACGACGGCGTTTTCGCAGAAATTGCGCAGCTCACGAATATTCCCGGGCCAGCTGTAGGCCTGCAGCGTGCGGACCGCGCCGGGCTCGAGGCCGAGCACCGGCACCTTGTTCTCCTCGGCAAACACCTTCAGGTAGTGCGCGAGCAGCAACGGGATGTCCTCGGTCCGGTCGCGCAGCGGCGGCATGGCGATCCGCACGACATTGAGGCGAAAGAACAGGTCCTCGCGAAACTTCCCGTCCTTCGCCATCTGCTCGAGGTGGCGGTTGGTGGCGGCGACGAGGCGGACGTCGAGCCCGATCGACTTGGTGCCCCCCACCCGCTCAATCGCCTTGGTCTCGAGAAAGCGCAGGAGCTTGACCTGCGTGGAGGCGGAGATCTCGCCGATTTCGTCCAGGAACAACGTGCCGCCATCCGCCGACTCGAACCGGCCGATGCGGCGTTCGTTCGCGCCAGTGAAGGCGCCGCGTTCGTGGCCGAAGAGTTCGCTCTCCAGGAGATTCTCGGACAACGCCGCACAGTGCACCGCGATCAACGGCCCCCGGGCGCGCGGGCTGGCCTGATGGATCGCCTGCGCCACGAGTTCCTTGCCGGTGCCCGATTCGCCTTCGACCAGGATGGTGGCCTTGGACGGCGCGACGAGCTTCACGCGGTCGATCACCTGCTGGAGCGGCGCGGACCGGCCGATGATGTGGTCAAAGTTGAATTTCTCGTCCAGGCGCTCGTGCAGCTGCTTGACCTCGACTTCCAGGGTCTTCGTGCGCAGCGCCCGTTGAATCAGCACCTCCAGGCGCTCGATGTTCACCGGCTTGGTCAGGAAATCCACCGCGCCGCGCTTCATGGCTTCCACCGCCGTCTCGATGTTCCCGTAGGCGGTCATCATGAGCACCGCCGGGCGGTTGGGCAGCGCCAGGGCCTTGTCGATGACCTTGAGGCCCGACTTCCCGGGCATCCGCAGGTCCGTCACGATCACGTCGAAGGGCTGGGCGTCCATGAGGTTGAAGGCCTCGTCGGCATTCGCCGCCAGGGAAACGTCGTAGTTGTCCTCCAACGCCTGTTGGAGGCCTTCGCGGGTGTGCTTTTCGTCGTCGACGAGGAGAACGCTCGGCACCATGGATCAAGTCAGTCGCGTCGGCGGAACCGGTCAACAGGGAAAGAATGGCACAGTTCTCCCCCGCCGGGGCCGGCCGTCCCGGGATGCGAGCGGGCGGCGCGGCCGGGCTGAGTGGCTCGTCCGGTTCCATTGACGCCGCCCCGGGGGCGGGTAGAAATTTCCCGCGCATGACCACCCCCAAGCTCCCCCTGGCTGCCCGCATCCGCCATTACCTGACACTGATCGTGCAATCGATTGCGCTGACCTTCATGGCCGTGGCGCTGGCCAACGGCCTCACGCCGCTGCGATTGGCCGTAACGCTTTTCTTCCTCCTTGCGGTGCTGGGACCGGTGGCGGAGTTGATGGGCCGCTCGCTCGGCCGGAAACTGACGCTGGCCACGCTGGCGATCGAAACCGGTGCCTTTGGTTTTGCGCTGGTCGTGTTACTGCGCGAGGACGGCATCGAAAGCAGCGACGACGTCACGACCGTGGCCCTGTTGCTCGTCCCGGCCGTGTT
>JBMSWZ010000183.1:0-4195 GCA_049425105.1 Cephaloticoccus sp. | reverse complement strand
CCGCGGGGCCCTGCGTGCGCCACGCGCGGCGCACCGGGCCCTCCTCGTCGCCGGTGAGCGCGATCAGGCCGGCGTTGCCCTCGGCCAGCTCGGCCCAGGTGACGCGGCCCTCGCCCTTGGGCGCGCGGAGGTTGGCGGTGGTGAGGAGCGCGCAGAGTCCGCGGTAGCCCGCCTGCGTGGCGGCGAGCACGGGCACGACCGCGCCGTCCTCCAGGGTGAGTTCGCAACCGACCAGCCCGCGCACGCCGGCCTCGCGCGCCTTGAGGTGCAGCCGCACCGCGCCGTGCACGCCATCGCGGTCGCAGAGCGCCAAGGCCGGCAATTCCGCCGCGCCCGCCGCCGCGGCGAGGGTCTCCGGGCTGGAGCCGCCGCGCAGAAACGAGAATGTGCTGCGCGCATGCAGTTCGACGTAATCCATCAGTCGATCTCTCCCTCGATCACCCAGCCGTCCGTCCCTCGCGCGAGTTGGAACACGCCCGCGGCGAGGGCGACGTGCCATGTCTCTACCGCCCATGCTTCCGGGCCCCACCAACCGCCGCTGGCCCGCCAGGGTCCGCGGTGATCCGTCACCGGTCCCGCCACCGCGCCGTGCACGCGAACCGGCCGGCCGTGGGTCCACTCCACTTGCACCGGGCGCGGGGGACGAAAGCGCCGGAGCACGCCGCCGAGCGGCGCATGCACCGGCGGGGGTGCCGCGGCCGGCACAACGCGCGCGGGCGGCTCGAGGATGAAGCGATCCGGTTGCCAGGTGTCGACCGACACGGGCGTGCCCACGCGGTCGGCGCCGAGCAACGCGGCGAGCCGCGAGAGGTTTTCGCCGAACGCCAGCGGATCGCGCAGGCCGCTGTCGAACAACCCGTCCTGCCGCGCCTGCGGCCGGGCGAGCTGTGCGCGCAGGTGCGCGGCGGCGAGGCGGGCGGGCAGGTGCAGGCCTTCCAGGTGGCTGAGCATGACCTTGAGCCAGGTGTCCGGCTGTGTGCCGGGCTCGGCGAGCGGGTAGTCCCGCGCATGCGCGGTGGCGTCCTCGAGGGTCAGCGTGAGCGTGAGCGCGGCGGCGACGAGTCCCGCGGCGCGCAACTCCGCCGCGAGGCACTCCGCGTGACGTTGCAGACGGAAGAG
The DNA here is from genome assembly GCA_049425105.1 of Cephaloticoccus sp. Taxonomy (GTDB): domain Bacteria; phylum Verrucomicrobiota; class Verrucomicrobiia; order Opitutales; family Opitutaceae; genus Cephaloticoccus. The sequence goes on along the minus strand of JBMSWZ010000183.1, from coordinate 3,076 downwards.
CAGGGGCTCCAGCGACTCGACTGGCGGCTCGTAGGTCCACCCGGCCGCAAAATCCACGGGCAACCGGACGAGGTCCAATGGCCGCCTGCCGGCGCCGGTGGCGCGCTCCCACAACGCGAGTCCCGCGGCGCCGAGCCGCCGGCCGACCTCCGCCGGGGCGAGGGCGGCGAGTGCGCCGAGCGTGGTGATGCCCCAGTCGCCGAGCACCTCGGCCTGTTCGGCGTCGGGCTCCGCCCATGCGAGCGGCAGGTCGCGCAACAGGGCGGTGACGTCCCGCACCGTGCAGATGGGTCGGCCGTGCCGCGCGGCGTAGAGTGCGAGCCGGGGCGTGGCGGCGAGCCCGCCTTGGGCGGGCAGGCCGGCGGCGCTGAGCGTCGCGACGCCGGCTTCGAGCGCGGCGGTGGTGCGCGCCGGGTGGGCGCCGGCGAGGTCGATGGTGCGGGTGTCCGGGGCGGTGGCCTCGACGCGCGGCGAAAGCGTGAACGCCGTGGCGGTGAGCAGGCGGCCGGCTTCGTCCAGGCCGGTGCCGTCGCGCGGACACAGCACGAGGCCGGGGCAGCGCGCGAGGGCCAGCGTGACCGCGAGGCCGGGTTCCAGTCCGGCCGCCTCCGGGGAAATCTCCGCGAGCACGGCGCGGCGGCCCTCGCCGTGCAGCAACGCGACCGGCCGGCCCGCGAGGGCAGGATCGTGACGCCGCCGCGCGTGCAGCGCAAAGTCGGCCACGGTGAGGACGGCGTAGCTCATGCGGACAGCGCTTCGAGTTGGGGCCGGCCGCGCAGCGTTTCAACGTGCAGGGTTCTGAGCCAGTCGGCGCGTGGCGCGGTCCAATTGGCCGTGCGTGCCAGCTGCACGCGGCGCGGCACGGCGGGCACGAGGCCGTGGCGGCTGAACACGGCGACGGCGGCTGACTGCGCTTCCGCCACCCGGTGCAGCCGGTGCCAGGTGGACGCGGGCGTGCGGTTCAGCGCGCGGGCGGGCACGTCGCGCAGGTCGAGGATCACGAGCGCGTAATTGCCATCGCGGACCAGCACGTCCGCCGCGCCCAAGGCTTCCGTCAGACTCCGGGCGCGGGCCCAGACGAGGTGGCGCAGGTCGTCCGGCGGAATGGCCTCGGGGGCGAAGCCGTCGGCGGCGTCGACCAAGGCCACGCGGCGGCTGGCGGCGCGGGTGACGGCGAGTAATTGCGCGAGCACGCTTTGCGCGCCGGCGCCGGGCGGGCAAACCAGTTCGGTCAGGCGCCCGGGCGGCAGCCCGCCGTCGAGGGCCGCGTCAAGTGCGGCGATGCCCGTGGCCAAGCCCGCCGCCGTCTTCCGGGCGGACGCCGGAAACCGTGTGTCCACGAGGGACCGCAAGGCGCTGAGGGCGGGATGGGGCACGCGGCTGCATCCGGTTCAGGCAAGTTGCCGTCGGATCAGCCCGACGACCACGCCCTGGCATTCCAGGCGCGCGGGCACGATGTCGGGATACCGCGGATTCGCCGCGCGCAGCAGCAGCCGGCCGCGGGCGCGGACCAGGCGTTTGAGCGTGGTGGACGTTTCATCCACGAGCGCAGCGATGATGTCGCCGGGGACGGGGTCGCGCCGTTCCAAGGCCACGAGGTCGCCGTCGAGGATGTTCGCGCCGGTCATGGAATCACCGGTGACGCGCAGAAACCAAAAACGGCCGGGGCGGGGGCGGCGCACGCCGAAGACGGCGGGATCGACGGTGAGCATTTCCTCGGGCTCCTGTTCCTGCTGGGCGGGCAGGCCGGCGGGGATGGCGCCGAAGAGCGGGGCGGTGAAGAGATGACCCTGCACCACCTTGGCCTCGAGGCCCCATTTGCCGTCGGCCAGCTTGCTGAGCCGGCCTTGGCGCGCGAGCGCCTGCAGGTGCTTGAGGGCGGTGGGCTGGCTGCAGGTGAACTGCCGGGCGACCTCGCGGGTGGAGGGCGGCACGCCGTGCGCGGTCTGGTATTCGCGCACGAAATCGAGCAAGGCGTCCTGTTTTTCCGAAGGCATGGGTTGTCAGTCGATAGCTATCAGTTGATAGCCCCAACCGACCTTGGCAAGCGCGTCGTGCAAAAAACCTGCGCCGCGGGTCCCGGACCCTCAATTCGCCTTTAAAGGGTAGGCAGGTCGCTAGTCAGCGGCCGGTGAAACACCTACCGAAAGGTAATGCATGGGCTTGGACGTCACTTCCGCACCGCCCTGGTGAGCGCCGCCGCGCTGGTGTTGGCGGGGATTGGCCGGGCGCAGTTCGCGCCGCGGTTCGTCAAGCTGGATGGGGTTCCGGCGAAGGTGGGGGCGGCCCGGGCGAATTGGACGCAGCTGCCGAACGGGGCGTGGACGGTGCGGTGTTACAGCGGCGTGCTGCGGCAGGACGGGTTGCGGTGGACGGTGGTGCCGCCGCCGGGACCGGCTTTTGTGGTGCAACTGGCAGGTTTGCTGGCGGAATTGGAAGTGCTGGTGCCGTCCGCCGTGGCGCTGACGCGCGAGCAGCTGTTGTTCGCGCGTGCTGATGAAGAGGTGGCTCATGTGGTCGCGGAGGCAGAAGTCTTGGCGGCTTCCACAAGCAAAACGCCCGGCACGAGGCCGGGCGTCGGGGAGAAAGAGAACGAGAAAGATTAAGAGAAAGACCGCTTAGCGGTATTCCTCGCCGGTGGTGGCGTTGACGATCTTGTAGTTCTCGACGTGGTAGTTGAGGTCGGCGCGGAAGGCCAGTTTCACGCCGTAGAGCTTCTCCATGCGGATGAGCAGGTCGGCGTCCTCGCTGCGGAGGCGGTCGAGGATGCTCGGGTGCACGAGGACGCGCAGGGAATACTCCGCCTTCTGGTCGCGCGCGATGAGGCGGCGAATGACGGAGGCCAGCTTGCGCTGCAGCTCGACAGACATGGTGGTCGCGCTCTTCACGATGCCGCGGCCACGGCAGTAGGGACAGTCGGTGTAGAGGTTGGACGAGAGCGACTCCTGCTGGCGCTGGCGGGTCATCTGCATGATGCCAAGCGTCGAGATGGGCAGGATGTGGTTCTTGGCCTTATCGTGCGCCATTTCCTCGACCATCTTTTCGTAGATGGCGTTGCGATGGCGGCGTTCCTTCA
>JBMSWZ010000182.1:0-4202 GCA_049425105.1 Cephaloticoccus sp. | reverse complement strand
ATGCTCCAAGATCTCCGGAGATCTTGGAGCATGGTGAAGTGCGCAGCCCCGTGATCGTCGCCCCACCGCCGCTCAAGCCGAAGGGCACGGATGCCGGCAAGAAGCCGAAGGAAGCGCCCGCGCCCGATCCCCTTGGTGACGGCTCGCCGTCGCCCTTACCGGCCTGATCCCCGTCAGACTTCCGGGCGCGGTCGAGCACCGCGCCCTTTTTTGTTTCATGCCCACCGACTCCTCCCGCCGCATCGCTTTCTCCGCCACCGGCCGGCGTGCGTCTCCGCCGACCATCGCGGCGTTGATGAATGCCGCGCTGGAAACCCCCGGGCTTTTGTCCCTGGCGGCCGGGTTCACCGACAATGGCAGCCTGCCGATGGCGGCGGTGCAGGCGGCGGTCAACGAGCTTGCCGGGCGCCAGGATTTGGAGCCCTTGCAATACGGCACGAACCAAGGCCGGCCGCTGCTGCGCCGGCAACTGGCGGCCCACCTCACCCACTGGGAGCCCGGCATAGGCGACGCCGAGGCGGACAAGAGCTTTTTTGTGACCAACGGCTCCCAACAAGCGCTATACCTCGCGATGCAGGTGCTGTGCGAGCCCGGCGACATCGTGTTGGTCGATCGCCCCACCTATTTCGTCTATTTGGAAATGTTGCGGGCGATGGGGGTTCGGGCGGTCTCGTTGCCAATCGATGAGACCGGCCGGCTCGATTTCGACGCGCTGGAGGCGCGGTTGCGCACGCTGGCGGCTTCCGGCGACCACGCCCGCATCCGGGCCGTGTATTTCGTCAGCTATTTCTCCAATCCTTCCAGCCGCTGCCTGCAGCCCGGGGAAAAGCGTCGCCTTGCCGCGGTGCTTCAAGCGCATGACCTCGTCGTGCCGGTGGTGGAAGATGCCGCTTATCGCGATCTCTTCTTTGCGCGCCCCGCGGAAGCGCCGAGCGTGCTGGGGCTGACGGAATGGGCGGAGTTTCCCCGGCTTTATCTCTCGACGCTGACGAAGCCGTTTTCAACCGGGTTGAAGGTCGGTTATGGGTATTGCACCGACCGCGACTGGCTGGGGCGGATGCTGCATACCAAAGGGCACCACGATTTTGGCACCGCGAATTTCAACTAAGCGGTGCTGGAGCAGGCGCTGGGCGGCGGCGGGCTGGCGGCGCAGCTGGCGAAAATTCGCCCGCTTTACGCCACCAAGATGGCGACGCTCCATGACACGCTCATCGCCGAGGGCCTCGCGGATGCCGGCTGGCAGTGGCAGCAGCCCGAGGGTGGGCTTTATCTCTGGTTGCGCGGCCCTGCGAATCTCGACACCGGGCTGGACTCGGCCTTCTGCCGGGCCTGCATCGATGCCGGGGTGCTGTATGTGCCGGGCGAGCTTTGCTACGGCGACGATGTTCCGACCAACTGGATTCGGCTGAGTTTCGGCGTGCTGGGGGGCGATGCGCTGCGTGAGGCGGGCCGGCGCTTTGCCCGCGTGGCCCGGGCCCGTTCGGGCTGAAAATCGATCTTGGATTTCCCGCCTTCGCCGCCCAAGCTGCGCGCTCTGCCTATGAAAATCTGCTGTATCGGTGCTGGATATGTTGGTGGCCCCACCATGGCCATGATCGCGCTCAAAGCGCCGGACATTGAAGTCCGGGTCGTCGACTTGAACGAGACCCGCATCGCGGCGTGGAACTCGGCCAAGCTGCCAGTTTTCGAGCCCGGGTTGGACGACATCGTCAACGAGTGCCGCGGTCGCAATTTGTTTTTTTCGACCGATGTGCAGGCGGGAATTCGCGACGCCGACATCATTTTTGTGGCCGTCAACACCCCGACCAAGACTTACGGCGTCGGGGCAGGTCGGGCCGCCGACCTGCGGTTCATCGAGTCCGTGGCCCGGACCATCGCGGAAGTAGCCACGACCCCGAAAATCATCGTGGAAAAATCCACGATCCCCGTGAAGACGGCCGAGACGATCAAGGAGATCCTCAGCGAGAATGTCCGCGGGGTGGAGTTTCAGGTCCTGTCCAATCCCGAGTTCCTGGCCGAGGGCACGGCCATCGCCGATTTGCTCAATCCTGATCGCGTGCTGGTCGGCGGCGAGCGCACCCCGGGCGGCGCCAAGGCGCTGCAGACCTTGGTCGACGTCTACGCCCGATGGGTCCCGCGCGATCGCATTGTCACCACCAACCTCTGGTCTTCCGAACTCTCCAAGCTCGTCGCCAACGCCTTCCTGGCGCAGCGGATCTCGTCGATCAATTCCATCTCGGCGCTGTGCGAGGCGACCGGGGCCGACGTCGACGAGGTCGCCAATGCGATTGGCCGCGACAGCCGTATCGGCCCGAAATTCCTCAAGGCCTCCGTCGGCTTCGGAGGGTCGTGCTTTCAGAAGGACATCCTCAACCTGACTTATCTGTGCGAGCATTTCGGACTGCCGGAAGTCTCGGCGTATTGGGACAGCGTGGTGAAGATGAACGACTGGCAGAAACGCCGCTTCGCCGCCCGGATTGTCACCGCTTTGTTCAACACGGTTGCCGGCAAGAAGATCGCGCTGCTGGGCTTTGCCTTCAAGAAGGACACCAACGACACGCGCGAATCCGCCGCGATTAATGTCGGCCGCTATCTGCTGGCCGAACGGGCCAACGTGGTGGTCTACGACCCCAAGGTGCCGGCTGAAGAGGTGCGTCGTGATGTCGAAGCGGATGGCACGGACGTCGCCCGGCTTTCGGTAGCGGACTCAGCCTATGCTGCCTGCGAGGGGGCTCATGCCATCGCTGTGCTGACCGAGTGGGACGAGTTCAAGACGCTCGATTTCCAACGCATCTACGACGGAATGGCGAAACCGGCCTTTTTGTTCGATGGCCGCAACATCCTCGATCTCGAGGCGCTGCGAGCCGTCGGCTTCCGAGTTTCCGCCATCGGCAAGTAAAGACCCGTTGGCTCAGACAAAGTCGAGCAGGTTGAACTCGCGCCCCAAGATGCGCTCGGGGTCGGCATGAAGCCAATTGGCCAGGACTGTGGCGTAGACGGCCCGGAAATCAATTTCGCGCACCGTGGTGGCGGAGTCGGCCGGCCGCAAGGCACCGATCATGCCGCCGCGCACTTTTCCGCCCAAGACAAACACGGGACCAAAGGTGCCGTGGTCGGTGCCATGGCGTTCGTTTTCCCGGGCGCTGCGGCCGAATTCGGACCACGCCAGCGTGAGCACGCGGCGGTCCAGCCGGCGGTAGCGTAACTCCTGGTCAAACGCGGCGAGGCCGTCGGCGAGCGTGCGCAGCAGCTGCGCGTGCGGGATCGCTTGGTGGCTATGGGTGTCGAACCCGGGCAGCGTGAGGTGGTAAACAGGCGTGGCACTGCCGCTGGCGATCAAGGCGGCGATGCGCCGCAGGTTGGTCGCGAACACCGTGCCGGGGAACTCGGCGATGGGTTGAAAGGCGGCCACGCGGCGTTCCAAGGAGCGATTGACCTGCAACCCGTCCGTGGGCGCGGCATTGAAACTGAACACTTCGATTTCCGACTCGCTTCGCAATGATGCCGGCAGCATCGGCGAGAAATGCACGACGGCGGGTGATTCGGCCGCGACCGGGACTGCGTCCAGGTATCGCCCGATCCAACCGGGCTCGTCGGCCTGGGCGGTGGTGCGTCCGGTGGCCCATTGTTCCAGTGCGCCGAAGTGGCTGAGATTGGCTGCCGGGGCCCCGACGTGATTCAGCACGGCCAGGCGTCCATCCATGAAGAGGTCGTGCAAGCCAAGGCAGGCGGGATGGAATCCGGCCTCGTCGTTCACAGCCAGCACGCGGTCTGGATCGATCGCAAGGGTCGGGCGCAGGCGGGGGTAGGCTTCGTCCCCGCGGGGGATGATCGTATTCAGCCCGTCATTGCCGCCGGCCAGATGGATGAGGACCAGGATGTTGCCGGGCGCCGAGGGGTCGGCTTGCGCCCGCAGGGAAGGGGCCAGCCCACCCAGGGTGAGCACGCCCATGGCCTGCGCGGACACCTTGAGGAACTCCCGGCGATTCGTGGGGGCGGGGCGGGCGGCGGATTCGCGGGGCTGGGCCACACCACAGGAAAACCCGGGCGCCCGCGCACGGGCAAGCTTTTGCTAGATGCCGAGCGGGGTGCGGTAGAGCCGCGGCACCCGCTTGGTCACCGAGCACAACGTTTCCCACGGAATGGTGTCCGCCCAGCGGCTGAACTCCGTAATGCTGATCTCCGCACCCTGTTGGCGGCCG
>JBMSWZ010000181.1:0-4208 GCA_049425105.1 Cephaloticoccus sp. | reverse complement strand
TTGGAGATCGCCTTGGCGAGGCGGAACAGCAGGCCGATTTGGTCGCGCGCCTGAATCTCCACGATGGTGCGGTCCATCGTGAGCTCATGGTAGACCTCGACCGTCGGCGGGAAGGAGGTGTGCGGGCCGTTGTTCGGGTTGAGGGTGAAGCGGCTGACGTGCTTCTTGGCCTCGGTCACAATCTGGGGGTAAAGGTCCTTGTCGGCCAGCAGGGCGGCCTCGACGGTCTTTTCAAAGACGGCCTGGGCGTTGGCGTTCTGCACCACGCCGCGGCCGGGCTCGACGACGTAGAACGTGTCGATGGCGATGTGGTCGGAGCGGGAGTTGACCTTGGCGCTGAGAATGGAAAGGCCGGCGACGTTGAAGGCCCCGGCGAGCTTGTAGAACAAACCGGCGCGGTCCCAGGTCACGACGTGGACAATGGTGTAGGAGCGGTTGAGGTCGTCCTGCCACTCGATCACCGGGCGGAGGGAGCCGACGGATTCGGCGGCGGAAATGGTCTGGAGCAGCCGGTGCACCATCTGGATGTGCAGCGCGATCTCGTCGATCTCGGTGTGGATCGAGTAGCGCTCGGGCAGGAGCCCGAAGTGGGCGATGATTTCGTCGGCGCTGATACCGGGAATCTTCCGGGCAATGAGTTCCTGCTGGGTCATTTTCTTGCGTTCGAGATAGCGGTCCTGAACGGCGTCGCCAAGCTTCAAGCGTTCCAGCGTCCGGCGGTAGAGGCCGGTGTGGAGCGTGTCCTTGTAGCTGTTCCAAAGCGAGGCGGCGGTGCCGCGGGCGTCGCAGAACGTGTGGACGTAAAGAAAGCGGAGATGTTCGGGCTCTTGGACGAGTTCGGCAAAAGCGGCTGCGGTCTGGGGATCATCAATATCCCGCTTCTGCCAGAATCGTGCCATGATGAGATGATTTTTGATAATGTAGGCGACGATGGACTGATTCTCGGCCGACAGGCCGAGGCGCTTCACGATGGGGGCGGCGATCCGCACCCCGCTCTCGGCGTGGCCTTGGATGCCGTCGGCCTTGCCGATATCATGCAGCAGCAAAATGAGATACAACAGCGGCGGGTCGGCCGTTTCGTGCAGCGCTTCGCGGTATTTCAGGGTGATGGGCTCGGCCTCGGAGAACACCCGGTCGAGTTCGCGGATGGTGTTCAACGTGTGCACATCCGCGGTGTAGCGGTGGTAATACTCGTGCTGCACCAGGCAGGTGATTTCGTTGAACTCCGGAATGAACCGGCCGAGCACGCCGAGCTCATGCATCAGGCTGAGGCTGGGGTGGACGTTGCCGACCTCGCTGAGGATGGCCTTGAAGCTTTGGTAGGCGTCCTTCGAGTGGCGGACCTCCTCGGTGATCAAGTGGAGGTTTTCCCGGATCAAGCTGGCGAGGTGAAAATTGGGCGCGCAGTCGAGCTGCTGGCAGTGGCGGAAGACGCGGATCAACCGGACCGGATCGGCGGCAAACACGCCCGGGCGCTCGGCGGCGAGTTCCTGGCCGCGCATGATGAAGCCGTCGATGCGCTTCGATTTTTGGTAGCGCTGGGCGCGCAGCACCTCGCGAAACGAGATGTGGGAGTTGTCGGGCTTCTCGATCGTGAGCGCGAGGCGGTTCTCGATCAGCTTGGAGAGGCGGTAGATCGCGCGCGCCGCCTGGTAGTAGTCCTGCATGAACGCCTCGACGCGCTCCAGGTCGTTGGCCTGCGTGTAGCCCAGCGCGAGGGCGAGCCGCGGCTGAACCTCCAGGTCCAGCGTGTCGGTCGGGTGGCTGACCATGAAGTGCAGCTGGTTGCGCACGCGGAGGAGGAAGTTGTAGGACCGGTCGAACTCCGCCACGTCCTGCTCGCGCAGGTAGTTCTGGCTGACGAGGTCGGTCATCGTGGTGACGCCGAGCTTCACCCGGGCCATCCAGAGCGTGTTCTGGTAGTCGCGCAGGCCGCCGACGCCGTTCTTGATGTCCGGCTCCTGGAGAAAAACCGTGTTGCCCGCCTTGGCGCGGCGCGACGCCTGGTCGCCGAGCCGCTGGGCGATGTAGTCCATCGGCTGGTCGGTGGTGAAGTAGCTGCGGTAGGCGCGGGCAAAGTTCTCGAACAGCGACTTCGAGCCGCCGAGGAAACGGGCTTCCAGCAGGGAGGTCTTGGTCTGGATGTCCTTGCGGGCCTCGGCGAAGACCTCCTCGACCGTGCGGGACGAGTGTCCCACTTTCAGGCCGCAATCCCAGAGGGGGTAGAGGATCTCGTTGGTCAGGTGCTCCTGCAGGGGTTTGACCACGGCGGGCTTCGTATTGCTGGGGTAGAGAAACATCACGTCGACGTCGCTCAACGGGCTGAGTTCGCCGCGGCCGTAGCCGCCGAGGGCCAGAAGCGCCATCGGGGTCGGCAGGGCGCCGAGGGGGTAGGTGGTCACCGCCAGCCGCAGGAGGGCGGAGAGCAATTCGTCGACCGCGGCGGCCCGGGCGTGGGCAATCTCCCAACCCGATTCGCCCGCGGCGTGTCGGGCCCGAATGGCCGCGGAACGCTCCTGCAGAAACGCCTTGCAGCGCGCCAGCCGCTCGCCGGCGCCGGTGCCCGGGGGCAGCGTCAGGGGGGAATCCGTGGGGGACTGCGTCGTTTCAGCCATGGATGGCTCAACGTGGAATGAAATTTCCGGATGGGCGAGGGGATTTAACCACTTGCCAGCCGGGCGCTCCCGCGGTTTTTTCGGCGATTCCGACCTAACTTCCGCCCATGTCCGAGATCACCAAGAGCTACGAAGCCCGCGAGATTGAGCAAAAGTGGTATGCCGCCTGGCAGGCCGCCGGAGTGTTTGCGGGCAAGGTCGAGCCCGGCAAGGAGCCTTACACCATCGTCATCCCGCCGCCGAATGTGACCGGCGTGCTGACCATGGGGCACGTCCTCAACAACACCCTGCAGGACGTCCTGATCCGCCGCGCGCGCCTCGAGGGCAAGTCGGCCCTCTGGATCCCCGGCACCGACCATGCCGGCATCGCCACGCAGACGGTGGTGGAGCGCCAGCTGCGGAAGGAAAAGAAGACCCGCCACGATTTCGGCCGCGAGAAATTCATCGAAAAGGTCTGGGATTGGCGCCACGAGAAGGGCGGCATCATCCTCGAGCAGCTGCGCCGCCTGGGTGCGTCCTGCGACTGGGACCGCACGCATTTCACGATGGACGAGGGTTACTCCCGGGCGGTGCTCGGGGTTTTCGTCGATCTGTTCAAGAAAGGCTTCATCTACCGCGGCAAGCGCATGGTGAACTGGTGTCCCGTGTCCCAGACCGCGCTCTCCGACGAGGAAGTGATCATGAAGCCCACCAAGGGCTTCCTTTACCAGGTGCGTTACGAACGCACGGACGCGCCCGGTCAGTTCATCACCGTCAAGACCACGCGCCCCGAGACCATCCCGGGTGACGTGGCCATCGCGGTGCACCCGGAGGACCCGCGCTACATCGGCCTCATCGGCAAGACCGTGCGCCGTCCGCTCGGCCCCGCCGCGGAGATCCCGATCATCGCCGACGCGGCGGTGGACAAGGAATTCGGTTCCGGCGCGCTTAAGATCACGCCGGCGCACGACAAGGTGGACTTTGAAATCGGCCAGCGCCACGACCTGCCGCCGATCGACGTGCTCAACGCCGACGGCACGCTGAACGAACTGGCCGGTCCGGAGCTCGCGGGCCTGGAACGTTTCGCCGGCCGCAAGCGCGCCGCCGAGCTGCTCAAGGAATCCGGCGCGCTGGTCGAGGCCGAGGCCTACGAGAACAACGTCGGCTACTCCGAGCGCGCCGACGTGCCGATCGAGCCGCGCCTCACCTGGCAGTGGTGGCTGAAGTATCCGCGTGTCGAGGAGGCCAAGGCCGCCGTGCGCGACGGCCACATCCAGTTTCATCCCGAGCGCTGGTCGAAGGTTTACCAGCATTGGCTGAACAACCTTCAGGACTGGTGCATCAGCCGCCAGCTGTGGTGGGGCCATCGCATCCCCGTCTGGTACCGCAAGGGGGCCGATCGCGCCGACCCTGCCAACCGCCACGTCTCCGTCGACGGCCCCTCCGACCCGGAGAACTGGGAGCAGGACGCGGACGTGCTCGACACCTGGGCCTCCTCCTGGCTCTGGTGCCTCGCCACCCTCGGCTGGCGCAAGCCCGGCGACCGCACCCCCGAGCTCGACCACTGGTACCCCACCGCCGCCCTCGCCACCGGGCCCGACATCATCTTCCTCT
>JBMSWZ010000180.1:0-4222 GCA_049425105.1 Cephaloticoccus sp. | reverse complement strand
TCGGCCGTGACCAGGTCCGTCTTGTTCAAGACCAGCACGTCGGCGCACTCGACTTGCTCAAGCATCAACTCCGCCACTTCTTTTGGCTCGCGCCGCCGGGTGACGCTTGGCGAGTTCGGCGTTTGCAGGTCGCGCCAGATATCGCGCCATTGGGCGGCGTCCACCACCGTGACCAGCGCGTGCAATTGCGCGAAATCCGCCAGGCGCCGGCCAAACGCATTGGGTCGCGTAAACAACGCGGCCACCCCGCGCGGCTCGGCCACGCCCGTGGTTTCCACCCAGATATGATCGTAGGCGCCGGTCGCGGCGAGTTCTGCGATCGTCTCGGCCAGCTCGTCGCGGACGGTGCAGCACACGCAGCCGTTGCCCAGCTCCACCACGCGGTCCGCCCCGGCTTTTTCCACCAACCGCCCGTCAATGTGCAGGTCCGCCAGGTCGTTTACCACCGCCGCCCAGCGCCGACCGCCAGCGCCGCCCAGCAGGTGTCGCAGGACGGTCGTTTTGCCCGCGCCGAGAAATCCGCTGAGCACGGTGACAGGAGGACGAGCAGGAGCCGACATGGCCGGAGAGCGTGAGCCACGAATTGCCGGCTGACGAGCGCACACAGGGCCGGGGTTAGGTTTGACAGCCGCAGGGGGCGGGCATCGCCTTCGCCGCATGCCCCTGCGCCTGCTGTTCCTGCTCGGCTGTCTCCTGCCCGCGCTCCGCGGCGCCGAGCCGCTGCGCGTGGCCGCCGCGGCCAACCTGTCGACCGTGATGCCGGAACTCGTCGCCGCCTTTTCGGCCGAGGCCCCGGACGTGCGTGTCGAAACCAGTTTTGGCGCTTCCGGGAGCCTCGTCGCCCAGATCCGGCACGGCGCGCCGTATGCGGTATTCCTTTCCGCCGACCTCGACTACCCGCGCGCGCTCGTCGCGGCCGGCGAGGCCGAGGCGAGGAGCTTGATCACGTTCGCCCGCGGGCGGCTGGCCTTCTGGGCCCCGGCCCCGGCGGACGGCGACCTGACCGCGCAGTTGCGCGCCAGCCGCAAGATCGCCATCGCCAATCCCGCCATCGCTCCCTACGGCCGCGCCGCGGAGCAGACGTTGACTAAGCTGGGCATGCTACCGGAGATGCGATCGCGATTGGTGATCGGGGAGAACATCGGCCAGACGGCCCAATTCGTCGACTCGGGCAATGCCGACGCGGGCTTCGTCGCGCTATCCGTTCTCCTCACTGGCAACCGCGCGACGCGCGGACGCCATTGGGTGATCGAAGAGAGCTGGCACGAGCCGCTGGCCCAGGGCGCCGTCATTACCCGACGCGGTCTGGGCCAGCCGGCGGCGGCGCAATTCCTCGCCTTCCTTGCCAGCGATGCCGCCCGGAAGGTATTTGCCCGGCACGGATACGCCGTGCCAGCCTCCCCGTGATGGCCGAACCCGCCGCTTTTCTCGGATTGCCCGCACCGCTCTGGCAGGCGCTCGGGCTCACGCTGCGACTCGCCGCCATCACCACCCTCGTGCTCGGCGTGATCGGCCTGCCCCTCGCCCACTGGCTCAACACGTCACGGCGGCGCATCGCCCCCTTCATCGAAACGCTGGTGGCGCTGCCCATCGTGCTCCCCCCGACGGTGATCGGGTTCTATTTGCTTATCGCCTTCTCGCCACAGCACGTGCCCGGGAGCTGGTGGCACCACGTCGCCGGCACGCCGCTGGCCTTCACCTTCACCGGACTCGTCATCGCCTCGGTCTTTTACTCGCTGCCTTTCGCCGTGCAGCCTTTTCAAGCGGCCCTGCGGGCGGTGCCGACCGACCTGCTCGACGCGGCCACCTCCCTGGGCACCTCCCCGCGTCGGGTGTTCTGGCGCGTGCACGTGCCATTGGCCCGGCACGGTATCGCGGCGGGCCTGACGCTGGCCTTTGCCCACACGCTGGGGGAGTTCGGCGTCGTGCTCATGATCGGCGGCTCCATCCCCGGCGTGACCAAGGTCGCCAGCATCGCCCTCTACGATGAGGTGCAAAAACTGAACTACCCGGCCGCCCATGCGTTCGCGGCCGTCCTGCTTGGGTTGGCGTTCTGCCTGCTACTCGTCGTCACCTTCCTAACGCGCCGCCGGCGTTGAGGGACCGGCGGGCGGGGGCTTGCGTTGCGTCGACGGGTGACCGTTGATCAAGGGACTTGAACCGCTCCGCCTTTTCCCGCCTGCCCCGCGCTGTCTGGCTGCTCGCCGGATGCCAGGCGCTGGCCATGTCGGCGGGCGGGATGATGATCCTCGTGGGCGGATTGCTGGCCGCACGCATCGCCCCGTCCCCCAAGCTCGCGACCCTGCCCCTCGCGGCAATCATCGTGGCCACCGCGCTTTCGACCATCCCGGTCGCCTTGCTGCTCCGGCGGCTGGGCCGCCGGGTCGGCAGTCATTTTGGTTACCTGTCCTCCTTGGCCGCCGCGGTGCTCGGTTACCTTGCGGCGGTGCAGGGATCGTTTCCGTTGCTCGTGGCCACGGGCGCCTGCATGGGCATCGCGGTGGCGTTCTGGCAGCAATTTCGGTTCGCCACGCTTGAGACCATCGATGATCCGGCGCTCTACGGCCCCGCGCTTTCCGTGATGATGGGCGGCGGGCTGCTCTCGGCTTTCCTCGGCCCGGAGATCGGGGCCCGCGGCACCACGCTTTTCACGGGCCTGCCGGAATTTGCCGGTTCCTTTATCCTGCTCGGGGGCCTCGTGCTGCTGTCGCTGGCACTGTTTCAATTTTACCGCGAGGTGCCGGTGAAGATCGATCAGGCAACCGGGCCGGCGCGACCCTTGCGGGTCATCCTCTCGCAGCCGGGTTTCTTCATTCCCTCGCTATGCGCGGCCATCGGCTTCGGAGTGATGAGTTTCGTGATGACGGCAACGCCGCTCACCATGCACGAAGTCTGCGGCTTTGAGCTCGGCGACACCAAGCGCGTGCTCCAGAGCCACATCATCGCGATGTTTCTCCCGAGTGTTTTCAGCGGCGCGTTGATGCAGCGTTACGGCATCGGCCGCGTCATGGCCGTCGGCGCCGGGCTTTACGCCGGGGTCGTCGGGATCGCGCTCGGCGGGCAGCACCTGGCGCATTTCTGGGGCAGCCTCGTGTTGCTCGGCGTGGGCTGGAACTTCCTCTTCATGGGCGGCACGGCGCTCCTGCCCAAGGCCTATTCCGCCGCCGAGCGGTTCAAGGCGCAGGCCGTGAATGACTTTGTGGTGTTCGGCACACAGGCCGTCGCCTCGCTGTCGTCCGGTTGGTTCGTGTTTACCTTCGGCTGGAGCGGCCTGATGTTCGCCTGCCTGCCGTTTCTGGGCGCGGCCCTGGGGCTCTCGCTGTGGCAGGCGCGACGCGACACCGCCGCGGCGCGCGCTTCAAGCCCGGATGCGCCGCGCTAATAAGACACGGCCGCCGTCCATTCCCGCTTGGCATGGCCCGCTTCGGTGCGTTCGTTCCCGGCGTGCGTCGGATCACTGCCCTCATTTCCCTCGGCCTCGCCTGGCTCTGCGCCAACGGCGCGCTGTGGGATGCCGTCCAGGTTTTCGCCTGGGGCAAGATGGTGCACGACTACGCACAGGTCATGCCGTTGCCACAGGCGATCGCGAAGACCTTCGATGGCAATGCGAGCTGCGAAATCTGCGTGGTCGTCGACGACGCCAAGGCGACGACATCCACCCAGCAGGTGGAGCGCACCAGCGAAAAAGTCGTTCTCGCCTGCGAACCGGTCGCGACCTTGGTGGTCGCCGGACCGGCGCAAGCCTGGCCGGGAATCGTGGACTACGCCGCGCTGACGCGCACGGAACCGGTCGCGCTGCGCCCGCCGCGAGTTTGAGGGCCTGAACCTTGTTCCGGTGGCACGCCCCGCGGGGCGTCCGCCGTCGTTCCCTCCGGCGCCACCCGTGGCGCCCCGTCGCGGTGAATGCATGCCCGCCCGACGGGTCTTTCCGCCATGCACGATCCCATGACTTTCCGTTCTTTTTTTTTCCTCTGCAGTCTGCCTGCGGCCACCTTGGTCGCGGAGGACACGCTTGAATCCGTGACGCTCGACCCCGTCGACGTCACCGCCCGCCGCCCGGCCCCGCTCACGGTGCCGTCCGCCGAGGCCGCCGCCGCCGATCTGAGGCTCACGCCCGGTGGCGTAGAAACCGTCGTTGCCGAACGCTGGCTGCGCGGCCGCGCCTCGACCGTCGACGACACTTTCGCGCTCTCACCCGGCGTGGTCGCACTCTCACGCTTCG
>JBMSWZ010000179.1:0-4240 GCA_049425105.1 Cephaloticoccus sp. | reverse complement strand
CGGCACGCGGGCGGAGCTGCGCCCCGAGGTGGAGTTTCGCCCGCAGTTTCGCGACCTGACCTTGTTTGCCAAGGACCAGGGGCGCCGGCCCAGCTGCTCGGTCTTTGCCGTGGTGAGTGCGCTCGAGTATCTCGCCGCCGTGGAAACCGGCCGCGCGGAAAAGCTTTCGGAGGAATACCTCGTCTGGGCCGCGGCGCGCACCATCCAGCGTTTGGGTGGTCGTTCGGGCCAGCGCACGGGGGACGACCTCGACACCGGTTTTGCCCTGACCGAGGTGGTCACGGCCCTGCGCAGCTATGGCATCCCGCCCGCCGCCGCCATGCCCAACACCATCGGCCGCACGAACAATGTGACCGACGAACCTCCGCCCGGTGCGATTGCCGCCGCGCGCGCCCGCGGCCAGGTCGCCGTGCACCTCGTGCCCGGACGCGACAACGCCACGCAGCTCAACAACATCGTCCACGCCCTCGACGCCGGCGTGCCGGTCGCCATCGGCACGGCCTGGCCCCTCCTGCCCAACGACCGCGCGGCCCTCCTCAACACCCAGCCGCCGGCCTACCATCACGCGGTGACACTCGTGGGCTACCGCTGCGAGACCGGGCGGTCCGAAGACGCGACGTTCATCTTCAAGAATTCCTGGGGCGCGGCCTGGGGCGCGAACGGCTACGGCTTCGCCACCTACGATTACCTCGTCTAGCACCTGCACGCCGCGATTTTGCTGGAGTTGCCCGCGAGCTGATCGGTGTAGGGCGGGGTTTCCAAACCCCGCCTTCCACCCTCCGCGTGCTCTGCGGCCTCCTGTTAACAATTCATTTCACAGGAGATCGCTGAGGACGCAGAGCAAGGCAGGGTTTACCAGAGGCAACGGAGTAAACGGAGAAGAAATCAGTTCTCTGTTCTCTCCGTTTCCTCCTGTAAAAAATCCGAATCCCAGTTTTCCCATCCTCCGCGCGCTCCGCGTCCTCCTGTAAAAACACCGACCCCGGTAACGCGCCTCATCCGCTTTTGGTTTGTCCGGCGGCGGCGCGCTTGCTGGAGTGCGGACGCACCATGGCGCGCAAACCGCGAATCGAGTTCCCCGGGGCGCTTTACCTCGTTTCCAATCGCGGCAATTACCGGCGCGAGGTCTTTGGCACCGCGGCGGCCGCCCAGGCCTTTGAGACCTGCCTCACCGAGGCCTGCGCGCAGAGCGGCTGGCACCTGCACGCGTGGTCGCTCCTGCCCGATGAATACTTTCTCATGGTGGGCACGCCGCGCGGCAACCTCGTCGCCGGCATGCACTGGTTGCAGGGCACGTTCGCTGCGCGGTTCAACCGGCAGGCAGGGGAACAGGGGCATCTGTTTCAAAGCCGCTATCAGGCGCGATTGGTCGAGCCTGGCCGC
This sequence comes from Cephaloticoccus sp., assembly GCA_049425105.1. GTDB lineage: Bacteria > Verrucomicrobiota > Verrucomicrobiia > Opitutales > Opitutaceae > Cephaloticoccus. The sequence goes on along the minus strand of JBMSWZ010000179.1, from coordinate 2,857 downwards.
ACGCTGGCCAATGTCGTGTCTTGGGTGCACCTCGCGCCGGTCCGCACGGGGCTCGTGACCCTGACGCAACTGCCGGCGTTTCGCTGGGGCAGCCTGCGGAAATTCCTGCGCGGCGAGGAACGACCCGTGGGCTTGGTCTGCGACGAGTGGCTCGGCGAGATCCGCGGCTACCGCGACACCCCGGAGGACTGGGCGCGCTACGGCGAATGGCTGGATTGCCTCGCGATCGACGTGGACGAGCAGGCCTTTGCCCGTTTCGCCGACATGGAGCGCGGCTGGGCCATCGGCAGCGACGACTGGCGGCAAGGCATCGCGCACACGCAGGCCGGACGGCTGCGCAAACAAGCGCTCCACGGCGATGACTTGGCGGAATTGCGCGAGGCGGTGTGGGAAGACGCGGTCACCCAAGGGCTGGCGCGCGCGGGCAAGACCGACGCCGACCTGCGCCGCGACCCGCGCGGGGCCGAATGGAAACTGGCCCTCGCCGAAACCTTGCGGCGCACCACGACGGCGACCAACCCCTGGCTCGGCCGGCGGCTGCACATGGGGAAGGGCAGCACCGTCAGCACCTACCTGGCGAAGTATCGGCGGGAGCGCGGGCTCCACGTCTGACGTCCGCGCAACGGGCTCGACATGCCGGGTGGGATGGCATGCGGTGCCGGTGTGATCCTCACGCGCGACCTGCTCATCGACGGGGCTTGCCTGAATCTCCCGATCAAGGACCGGGGTCTGCGGCGCACGATGCGCCTGGCGGTCGACGGCCGTTAGGTGCGGGCCTTCGAAATCGAGCTGGCCGCGCCGGCGGAGGCGGACTGCTGGGTGTTTGCCGACGTGGCGCCGTGGCGGGGCCGCACGCTCACGGTGACGCTGGAGCCGCAGCCGGTCGACCGCGCCGAGGCGGTGCGCGCGCAATCCGCCGCCACGCCCGTGGCGCCGGAGGCCCTGGACGCGATCGAGATCGGCGAGCAACCCCGGCATGACGGCGACCTCTATCGCGAGGCCTTGCGGCCGCAGTTTCATTTCACGGCGCGGCGCGGATACCTCAACGACCCCAACGGCCTGCTCTGGCACGCGGGGGAGTATCACCTCTTTTATCAGCACGATCCCTACAGCATCCACTCGTCGTGCAACAAGGCCTGGGGGCACGCCGTCAGTCCCGACCTCGTGCACTGGGAGGAATTGCCGGTGGCATTGCATGCCGATGGTGAGGGCTGCAAGTGGTCGGGCTCGGACGTGGTCGACCTCGGCAACGTCGCCGGTCTCGCGCGCGGCGAGGAGCCGCCGATGCTGCTCTTCTACACGGCGACGGGATTTTCCGCGCAACATCCGGAGCCGGGTGAATTCGTGCAGTCGATTGCGGTCAGCCACGATCGCGGCCGGACTTGGGCGCCGTATGCGGGCAATCCATCCTCCCGTTGATCACTCCGGGTAACCGCGACCCACTCGTATTCTGGCATGAGCCTACGCGGCGTTGGCTGATGACCTTGTTCGTCGGCCAGCCGGAGTCGTGGTATGAGCGTGGCAACCGGTGCGAGGCGCAGGTCCTCAGCTCCACCGACCTGCGGCATTGGCATTACGAGAGCACGATTGACGACCTGTTCGACTGCCCGGTGCTCTACGAACTGCCGGTGGAGGGCGAGCCGGGCGAGACGCGTTGGGGTTTCCCTCCTGGATCGGCGGCACGGCGCTGCTTTTGTTTTCCGTGGCAATGGCCGCGGGCCGGATGGTCGTGGGGGCGGCGGGCACCAAGTGGAATGCGTATACGATCATGGCGCTGGGGTGCGGCACGTCAGCGGGGTTGTTTGTCGCGGGCTCGTTTTTGCCGATGCCGGTCGTCGCCCTGCTGGCCTGCGTGCTCGTGGGGTTTACCGGCAGCTGCCTCTGGCCCACGATGCTGGCGGTCACCGCGGACCGTTATCCGGACGGCGGCGCGAGCATGTATGGCATGCTCGGGGCCTTCGGCAACCTGGGCGGCATCTTCATGCCCTGGCTCGTGGGTTGGGTCGCGGACCGGCACGACTTGCACTGGGGCCTGGCGATTTCGGCGTTGGCGCCGGCGTTGATGCTGCCGCTGGTGCTGGCGTTGCGGCGCAGCGCCTGATTCCCGACCCGGGGCGAACGGGCTTTGACATGTGCGCCGCACGCCTCGAAATGCGGCCCCATGATCGCCCTGAACCTCGTTGATGGTCGCCTGAAGGTCCCGGATTCGCCCTTCTGGCTGACGCTCACCTGCTCTAGGGCGGATCAGGAGTGGCAGGATTTGCCGTTGCAGGCCGCGGGCGGGACCACGCTCGCCTTTGCGGCGCACGGCGTGACCGGCGAATTGCGCTGGACTGGCGTGGCAGCCACGCGGGCGGATTTCGAGTTCGCGTTTGCAGCGGCGGAGCCGGTGCGATTGCGCCTGGCGCTGATGGCGGAGGGAGCGGAGCGGGCCTTTCACGTGATCCCGGCCTGCCTGCTGGGCGACAACAACCACGACCTGGTGCGACCGAAGGAATTTCCCACCTTGCATGAACCGGTCGAGGGCAACCCCGCGGCCGCGCCGTTATGGGAGTTTCGCGCCGACCGGACGGCGTGCCCGGTCTCGCTGCTGTGTCTCTCCGTCGGGGTCGCCGGTCTGGCGGTGGCGCCTTACGCCGATGATCCCGCGGCCCCGGAGGGATTCTTGCGCAACGGCGTGTGGGCGGCGCTGCCGGCCACGGCGGGCGTGAGCCTCGGCTACGGCAACGATCCGCTCACCTTCGGCAACAAGCAGAACTTCGGTCCGCCCACGGCGCATCGCTCGCGCGCGGCGCGCACCACGGGGTCGCTGTTTTGGTTTCCCGGCGCCGGCCGCGCCGGCGTGCACCGGGGGGGG
>JBMSWZ010000178.1:0-4249 GCA_049425105.1 Cephaloticoccus sp. | reverse complement strand
GGTAATCCTGGAATCTGTCGGCGGGTGGCGAGGGGCAGGGCCACGACTTGATTGCGCAGCGTCCGCAGTGCGCGCAGGGACAGCTCCGAAGGCGAAGCTTCCACGGTTTCCAGGCGCTGGGCGGCAATGACGGCGCGGCACGCCACCACCGAACCGCCGGTGCCAACGACCGGCGCGACCGGCGGCAGGTCGAACCGAAACGCGGCCGCCTTTAAGGCTTCCTGCACGTGCCGTTCGATCGCCCGGACCGTCGTCTCATCGAGGCCGGTCTCGGTTGCGGTGATGAAGCGTTCGGTCAGGCGCACGCAGCCCAGCGGAAGGCTGATTGCCGTGGTGATGGCGCGTTGTTGAAAACGCAGGCATTCCAGGCTGCCGCCGCCGAGATCAAACACGTAGTAGTCCTCGGCGTCGGCCAAGGTGGGATCGGCGCGAAGTCCGCGCCCAATGAAGTTCGCTTCCTCGGTGCCGGTGAGTGTGCGGACGGTGTGGCCGGTCGACTGCCGCACGTGGTTGATGAATTCGTTACGGTTGAGCGCGTCCCGCACCGCGCTGGTGGCCACGAGTTGGATCGCCCGCGGCTGGTGGGGCGCGACCTCGGCGAGCAGGGCCTCGATGGCGCGTAGGCCGACGCGCATGCCTTCATCCGACAGGCGCGGCTCGGCCCGGTTGATGCCGGCGCTGATCCGGGCGGTGAGCGCGGCTTCGTGCACGGGCTTGACGCGGCCGCAATTGGTGCCGCGCCGGGCGACCAGCAGCTTGATGGAATTGCTGCCGATATCGATGACCGCGACTTTGGCCGGTTCACTCATAGCGTGAAATCGGCCGGGGCCACGAGCAGCACGAACTCGCCCTTGCGGCTGGCCTTGGCGAGGGCGGCTTCGACGTCCCGCGCCGGGCCCACCCAGAAAGTCTCATGAATCTTTGAAATCTCCTTCGCGACGCAAATGACGCGGTCCGACCCGAGCACGGCGTTGATCTCGGCCACGGCCTTGTCGATGCGGTGGCAGCTCTCGTAGAGGGCGAGAGTGGCGGGAAAGTCGCGGTGCTGTTCGAAAAAGCTCGTGCGTGCGGCGCTCTTGGGAGGCAGGAATCCGACAAAATACACCCGGTTGCTCGGCAGGCCGCTGGCGCTCAGGACCGCCGCCAACGCGCTGGCTCCAGGGACCGGGACGACCGGAACACCAGCCTTTCGGCAGGCGCGGACAATCCGAAAGCCGGGATCACTCAGCGCCGGCGTGCCGGCGTCGGACACGACCGCGATGGATTTTCCGGCCTGCAACTGGGCGAGCAAGTGGTCGGCGGCGGTGATCTCGTTGTGATCGTGGTAAGGCGACAACGGGCGCGCGGGAAGGTGCAGGCGGGCCAGCAGCAGGCTGGTGGTGCGGGTATCCTCACAAGCGATCAGATCGACGCTGCCGAGCAGGGCCCGGGCGCGCTCGGTGATGTCGGCGAGGTTGCCGATCGGCGTGGCGACGACGTAGAGATGCCCGGGTTGGGCTTGCAGCGATGAATTGGACGGCGATTCAGCCATGAGAACAAAAAATCCGGCGCGCGCCGGATTTGAGGTTGGCTCTGAAGATCACGGCTCAGTTGCCGGGCTGGGAGAGCCCGGGAATCTGACCTTCCCAGGTGGCGGGACGGGTCCACGGAATCGAGCTGTCGCGGCCAGTGCGGCTGGTGCAGCCGGCGAGCAGCGACGCGAGGGCGAGGACGAGCAAGGTGATAAGGCGGGTCTTGGTGTTCATGAGCTTAAGGGGCTAATACTACAGAATCGCCCTGATGCAAGGCACCACGCAGGGAATGCGGGGCGACGTAGGCGGATGGGTAGGGTCGCAGCGAGAACCGATAAGAGCGGTCCCGATGATGGAGGTTCCGCGCAGAATCGGCGGCGGGGCCAGCAGGGGCGAGTGCGGTGTGGGCGGTGATCGGAGCCAAGCGCGCGCAACGAAGGGAAGAGTGATGTCGCCTTACAGGCCGTAGGTCGACCGGTGCCAGGGCGTTTGGGCGGTTTTGCGGACCACACCGTTGGCGGCGAGATGCTCCAGAACCTTGAACGCCAGCTCGGGGTCACCGTTGGTCGATGCGGCCAAGGACTCGACGGTTTGCGGTGAGCCGGCGGCGCGCAGGGCGACCAGCAACTTGCGCTGCAGCGCAATCACGCCGGTGGCGGCCTTTTTGCCCACCTCCACCCCCGGTTGGTGGTAGGCGTTGATGCCGATCAAGGTGGCATAAAAGCCGACCACGCGCTCATAGAGCGCGATCAGCAAACCGAGCGTGCGCGGCGAAACCTCATCAATGGTAAGCGTGATCGACCAGCGGTCCTTTTCGGACAAGGCATCGCGGGTGCCGAGATAGAAACCCTGGAGGTAGTCGCCCGTGGTGACGTCGCTCTCGACGGCCAGGGACGAGCCGCTGCGGTCCTTCAGCACCTCGATGAACGTGGCGAAAAAGTTGTTCACGCCCTCACGGAGCTGCTGCACATAGGCGTGCTGGTCCGTCGAGCCCTTGTTGCCGTAGACCGCAATGCCTTGGTTGACCACGTTGCCCTGCAGGTCGAGTTCCTTGCCAAGCGACTCCATGACGAGCTGCTGCAGGTAACGTGAGAAGAGGAGCAGGCGGTCCTTGTAAGGTAGCACGACCATGTCCTTCGCGCCGCGTCCATCCGTGGCAAAGTGCCACATCAGCGCGAGCAAGGCCGCGGGGTTTTCGCGGGTCACCGTGCCACGGGTCACTTGATCCATCGCGGCGGCCCCGGCGAGCATGGCGTCGATGTCGATGCCCTGGAGCGCGGCGGGAAGGAGGCCGACGGCGCAGAGCTCGGAGGTGCGGCCGCCGACCCAGTCCCACATCGGGAACCGCTCGAGCCATTTTTCAGCTTTGGCGACATCCTCCAACTTTGAACCTTCGCCGGTGACGGCGACGAAATGACCGGGGTGGTCCAGCCCGGCCGCTTGGAAGGCGGCGGTGGCCTCGAGCATGCCGTTGCGCGTCTCAACCGTGCCGCCGGACTTGGATATGACCACCACCAACGTCTCGGCCAGTTTGTCGCCGAGGCCGGCCAGGACGTAGTCCATGCCGTCGGGATCGGTGTTGTCGAAAAACCAGACGGTCATGCGGTCGGAGCCGGGCTGGCCGAGGGCGTCGTTGACCAGCTGGGGACCGAGGGCGGAGACGCCGATGCAAACGACCAAGAGCTGGGTGAAGCGCTTGCCGCCGGGGGCCGTGACCTTGCCGGCGTGAACCGCGGCGGCGAAGTCGCGGATGCGCTTCACCGTGCCGGTGATCGCGGCGCGCAGTGCGTCGTCCGGCGCGAGCGCCGCGTTGCGCAGCCAGTAGTGCCCGACCATGCGGTTCTCGTCCGGATTGGCGATGGCCCCGCCCTCAAGCGCGGCCATGGCTTTGAACGCGTTCTGCATCGCCGGCTCCATCCGCCCGAGAAAATCGTCGGGGAAGGGGATGCGGCTGACGTCGAGGCTGAAGCCCAGCGCAGCGTTGGTGTAGTAGTATTCCTTGAAGCGGTCCCAGGACATGTGCAGATCAGAGATTTTTGTCGGTGACGGCGCCTTCCGAGGCGCTGGTGACGAGCTTGGCGTATTTGGCGAGCACGCCGCGGGTCGCATAGGGCTTGCGCGGTTTCCACGTCTTGAGCCGAGCTTTGAGCTCCTGGGCGGTGACGCCGAGGTTCAGCTGGTTTTTCTCCGCATCGATGGTGATCGTGTCCCCGTTCTTGATCACGCCGATCGGACCGCCCACGGCCGCTTCGGGCGTGATGTGGCCGACGACGAAACCGTGCGAGCCGCCGGAGAACCGGCCGTCGGTGATGAGCGCGACCTCTTTGCCGAGGCCGAGGCCCATGACCGCACTGGTCGGGGAAAGCATTTCACGCATGCCGGGGCCGCCGACGGGCCCCTCGTTGCGAATCACAATGACGTGGCCGGGCTTTATCTTGCCGCCGAGGATGGCCTTTTGCGCGGCTTCCTCGCCATCGAACACGATGGCCTTGCCCGTGAAGGCGAGGCCTTCCTTGCCGGTGATCTTCGCCACCGCACCGGTCGGGGCAAGGTTGCCGTAGAGAATGCGCAGGTGGCTGTCGCGCTTGATCGGGTTGCTGAATTCCCGCACCACATCCTGATCCGGCGGATAGGGCGCAACCTGCTTGAGGTTTTCGGCGATGGTCTTGCCGGTGACCGTCAGGCAGTCGCCGTGGAGCAGGCCTTGGTCGAGCAGCATCTTCATGAGGGGCGGGAGG
>JBMSWZ010000177.1:0-4290 GCA_049425105.1 Cephaloticoccus sp. | reverse complement strand
CTCGTCGCGTAGGATGCAACGCGGCGAGGGCGCCGCGTCCCCACCTAAGCAACACCGCTGAGACAATGCGCTTCATCTCCACGCGCGGTCAGGCTCCGGCTCTCGGTTTCTCCGATGCCGTGGCGACGGGTTTGGCGCCGGACGGCGGGTTGTTTTTGCCCGAAAGATTGCCGGACCTGTCAGCGGAGTGGCCGAAGTGGGGCGGGCTGGATTACCCGTCGCTCTGTCTGGAGTTCATGCGCCGGTTCGCCACCGACCTCGCGCCGGACTTGCTGGCGGGCATCGTGGCGAAATCCTACACGGGGTTCGATCACCCGGAAACGGCGCCGCTGCGTCAGCTCGACGACCGCACCTACGTGCTGGAGCTGTTTCATGGACCGACGCTCGCCTTCAAGGACTTCGCCCTGCAGCTGCTGGGCAACCTCTACGAGCACCAGTGCCGCGTGCGCGGCCAGACCATCAATGTGTTGGGCGCCACGTCGGGTGACACCGGGGCGGCGGCGATCCACTCGTTGTTGGGCAAACCGGGAACGGCCATCTTCATTCTTTATCCCGACGGCCGGGTATCGCCGCTGCAGGAGCGGCAGATGGCCTGCACCGGCGCGGACAATGTGTTCGCCCTGGCGATTGACGGTTCGTTTGACGACGCGCAGGCGGCCTTGAAGGACCTGTTCGGCGATCAGGCCTTTCGCACGCAGCATCGGTTGTCGGCGGTGAACTCGATCAACCTCGCCCGGGTGCTGGCGCAGTGCGTGTATTACCTATACGCGTGGCTTCGCCTGCCGGCGGCGGCGCGCGCCAGTGTCGAGTTTGTGGTGCCGACGGGCAATTTCGGCAACGTGCTCGCCGGCTGGATGCTCCGGCGCATGGGCGTGCCGATCCCTGCTTTCAAGGTCGCGACCAACCAGAACGACATCCTCTACCGTCTGTTCACCTCGGGCGAATACCGCGTTTCGGCGGTGCAACCGAGCCTTGCGCCGTCCATGGACATTCAGGTGGCGTCAAATTTTGAGCGCTTCCTTTACTACAACCTCGGCGAGGATCCGGCCCGGGTGCGCGCGGTGATGGCGAATTTCAAGGCCACGGGCACGCACGTATTTGCGGATTTCGACCGCGACCGCTTCACCGCGAGCCGTTGCCTGGACGCCGAAATCCCGGGCATCATCAAGCGCGTGCACGAGCGATTCGGCTATGTGGTGGATCCGCACACAGCGTGCGGCTTCAAGGAGCTGTCGCCGGAAGGCGTGAGCGTGGTGTTGTCCACGGCCAGCCCCGCGAAGTTTCCGGCCACCATTGCCGCGGCGATCGGCGTGGAGCCGACGCACCCCCGGCTCGAGGCGCTGAAGCCCCGGCCGGTGGTCAAGCACCGTGTGGCCGCCAGCCCCAAGGCCATCGCGAACTTTGTTGCGCGCCACGCCGTCTGACGGCGTCATCGCGGTCATGGCCGCCCGTCCTGCATCGCCTGCCACCCCGGCCGCCGTCGCTTCGCGCGACTGGCGAATCACAATCTGCGGGCTGCTGCTCGTCGCCGCCGTGGCGCTGGCCTATGCCAACTCCCTCTCGGCGCCCTTCGTTTTCGATGACATCCGGGGCATCGTGGAGAACGAGTCGATCCGGTCGCTCTGGCCCTTGACGGATGCGCTGTTTGCCCCGGGCAATGCCACGGGCGCCGTCGGCCGACCGGTGGTCAACCTTTCGCTGGCGCTCAACTACGCCTTGGGCGGGCTGGATGTGCGCGGCTATCACGCGTTCAACGTCGCCTTTCATGCCTTGGCGGCGCTTGCGCTGTTCGGGCTGGTCCGGCGGACGCTGCGGTTGCCGGTTCTGGCGGAAACTTGGTCACGTCGGGCCGTCTGGCTCGCTGCCGGGGTGGCCGGCCTCTGGGCATTGCATCCGCTGCAGACGGAGTCGGTGACCTGCGTAATTCAGCGCACGGAGCTGCTGGGCAGTCTGTTTTATCTGCTCACGCTTTACGCCTTTGTGCGGGCGGTCGACGCGCCAAGTCCGCGCCGCTGGCTGGCCCTTTCTGTCGCCGCCAGCGCGGTGGGCATGGCGGCCAAGGAAATCGTAGCCACGGCCCCGTTGATCGTGCTGCTGTTTGACCGTGCGTATGTCGGCGGAACGTTTGCGGCGGCCTGGCGGGCCCGCCGAAACTATTATCTGGGCCTGGCGGGGTCCTGGCTGGTGCTGGTCGCGTTGCTGCTGGTAAACCACGACCGCGGGGGCATCGTGGGCTTTGGCCTGGGCATGAGTGCGTGGGACTACGCCCTGACCCAGTGCCAAGCCTTGGTGATGTATGCCAAACTGGCGTTCTGGCCGCATCCCCTGGTCCTCGATTATGGCGCCGAGGTGGTGGCGGGCGTCGGAGCGGTGTGGTGGAAGGGGGTGCTCGTGCTGACGGCGGTGGGAGCGACCTTGTGGGCCTTGGTGCGGGCGCCGCGGGTCGGGACGGTGGCATTTGCCGCCTTTGCCGTGCTCGCGCCGAGTTCAAGTTTCATCCCCTTAACCACCCAGACCATGGCCGAACACCGCATGTATCTGCCGCTGGCCGGTGTGGTCATCTTGGTCGCGGTGGCGGGGGCGCGACGCTGGCCGCGCGGCACGCCGGCGGTATTGGCCGGCCTCGGCATACTCGCCGGCGTGGCGACGATTGCGCGGAACGAGGACTATCGCTCGGTGCTGGCCATCTGGACGGATTCGGTCGCCAAATGGCCCGACAACCCCCGGGCGCAGCTCAGCCTGGGCAGCGCGCTCGCCGAGGCCGGCCGTTTGCGCGAGGCCGTGGCGCACTATGAAAAAGCGCTGGCGCAGAAACCCGGCTATGCGGACGCGGCCTACAATCTCGGCAACGCCTGGCTGAAGTTGGAGGACTTCACCGCCGCCGTGGCGGCCTACACGCGGGCGGTGACGCTCAAGCCCGACTACGCCGAGGCCCACTACGCGCTCGGCTACTGCCTGATTCGCACCGGGCGTCTGGATGAGGGATTGGTGCATTACGCCCGATCCGAGGAGATTTTTCCGGATAATCCGGTGACCTTGCGCAGCCACGCCAGCGCGTTGACCTTTGCCCGCCGGTTTGAGGAGGCGAAGCAACGTTACGAACGCCTGTTGCGGCTCACCCCGGACGATGCCGGGGCCCGAACCGAGTATGGCTCGCTGCTGGCCCATTTGGGCGAGGCCGAGGCAGCGCGCCGGGAACTCGAAGCAGCGCTGCGGGTGGATCCACGCAACCCGATGGCGGGCTACGCGCTTGGTTTGGTCCTGGTGCGGCAGGGCAAGCCAGCGGAGGCGGAGGCACAATTTTCGCAGCTGCTGCGGATGCATCCGGGCATGGCCGAGGCGCGGAATGCGCTGGGCAAGGTTTTGCTCGACCTCGGGCGCTGGGACGAGGCCGTCACCCAATTCCGCGAGGCGGTCCGTTTAAGATCGGGGTGGCCGGAGGCACGGGAGAATTTGGAGCGAGCGGAAATACGGCGGGATCTGCGTTCGCGCTGAGGGTTTTTAATTCCGAAGCCAGGAAACCAGGAATCGGACCTCGGTTTTTGAGTTCCTCTCCGCGGCTCTGCGACTCTGCGTGAGATTCAAAAATCTGAACAACCCATACTTGAGGGCTCTCGCAGAGGCGCAAAGACGCAGAGCGCAGAGGAATAATTCAGAAGCCAAGAAACGGAACCCAGTATTCGTGGTTTCCTAGCTTCTGAATTTTTGAATCCGATTTCAGAGCAACGGCGCGAGCAGGCGGCTGAGGTCTTCGATCAGCGAGTGGGCGAAATGGAAGCGACCGCGCTTGGCCGGTTTGGCGTCTTTGGCCCGGTCGAGCAGGGACTGCGCCCAAGCCGACATGGCCGCGACTTCCTGCCGTGAGTGCACGAGGACCCCGATCTCGAAGTTCACGAAAAGACTGCGAAGGTCGAAGTTGGCCGAGCCGAACAGGGCAAGCGTATCGTCGATGATCGTGGCCTTGCTGTGCATCATCCCCGGGCCGTGAAGTTTGATGGTGACGCCGGCCTCCCGCAGTTCCCGGAGGTTATGCTTGCGGGCAAAATCGGTCACCGGGTGATTCGACTTCGCCGGGACGAGCAGGGTGACGTCGATGCCGGAGCGCGCCTTCACGATCAGCGAACGCTGCAGGACTTCGTCCGGGATAAAGTAGGGCGTGAGGATGACGATGCGGCGCGCGGCCGATTGGATCATGGCCACGAGGCCCTCGTAGAGCGGGTCACCGTTGACGTCGGGTCCGCTTACGATCACCTGCAATTCGGCCGAGCCGGCGGTGCCGGCGACGGCGGC
>JBMSWZ010000176.1:0-4292 GCA_049425105.1 Cephaloticoccus sp. | reverse complement strand
CGTGTGGTTTGAGCGCTTGCAGGAGCAGTTCACGCAAGGCGACGTGCCGAGCCAACGGCTGCTGTTGCCGGTGCCGATGGAACTCGACCCGATCGCCACGGCGCTCCTGCTCGACCGCCTGGATTTTCTGGCGGCGCACGGCTTCGAGGTGAGCGAATTCGGGCGGAAATTTTTCCGGATCGAGGGCGTGCCGGTGTGGATGGAGCCGGCGGACGCGGAGCTGTTCATGCGCGATTTCCTCGGTCTCTTGCGCGAAGGCCGGCTGCCCGGGCGCAATGTCGATCTCGCGCGCGACGAACTCGCACGGCTGGCGGCGTCGAAGGCGGTGCGGTTGCCCGCCGGGGCCGGCGAAGCCGAGGTGCAGGCCCTGCTGTCACAACTCTTTGCCACGCAACATCCCTTGACCAGCCCGTCGGGCCGGCCGACCTATATCGAGCTTGGGCACGCCGAACTGGCCCGACGTTTCCAAAAATTGACGTGACCGCCGCCCGGAGGTGGCACGAATCTTGATACCCTTTATCGTAATGCCGAAGACCAAAACCGCCAAGCCCGCCAAAACTGCCAAGTCCGCCAAGTCGAAGGACTCCCCGGCGGAAATCCTGCGCTCCTTGATCCTGCGTCACCTGACCTCGACGCTGGCCCGTTATCCGCAGGGTGCGACGCAGCGGGACTGGTGGGTGGCCACCTCCCTGGCGGTCCGCGACGCGATTCATGAGCGCATGATCGCCACCCAGTCGGCCCATGCCGCGAAGAACGTCCGCCGACTCTACTACTTTTCGATGGAATACCTCATCGGCCGGCTCTTTGAGTGCAATCTGCACGCGACCGGCATGAGCGACACGGCGCGCGAGGCGCTCGCGGGGCTGGGGGTTGACTTTGATGCGGTGCGCGAGGCCGAGCTCGACATGGGTCTCGGCAACGGCGGCCTCGGTCGCCTGGCGGCTTGCTTCCTCGACTCGCTGTCCACGCTCGACCTTCCGGCGCTGGGTTACGGCATTTATTACGAGTTCGGGCTCTTCAAGCAGGAGTTCGTCAACGGCCACCAGGTTGAGCATCCCGACCGCTGGCGGGTGTTTGGCAGCCCGTGGGAAGTGATGCACCCGGAATACGCGCAGGAGATTCCGCTCTACGGCCGCGTGGAAAATGTCTTCGACGATCGCGGCAATTCCACGCCGCGCTGGGTCGACACCAAGTCGATCCTCGGCCTGCCGCACGACATCCCGATCGCGGGTTACGGCACCAGCACCGTGAACCTGCTGCGCCTCTGGTCGTCGCACGCCACGGAGGACTTCGACCTGGCGGCCTTCAACTCCGGCGGCTACGCCGAGGCCGTGCGCGAGAAGGCCGAGGGCGAGACCATCTCGAAGGTCCTGTATCCGAACGACAAGACCGAGAACGGCAAGGAGCTGCGACTCGTGCAGCAGTATTTCTTCGTGGCGTGCTCGCTGCGCGACCTCATCCGCCGCCATTTCCGCGACCGCGCGAACTCGTGGGACAATTTTGCGGACAAGGTGGCGATCCAGCTCAACGACACGCACCCGGCCGTCGCCGTGCCCGAGCTCATGCGCATCATGATCGACGACCACGGGCTGACGTGGAACTACGCGTGGGGCGTCATCACCCGCACCTTTGGCTACACCAACCACACGCTCCTGCCCGAAGCCTTGGAGAAATGGGGCGTGCCGCTCTTTGAGCGCGTGTTGCCGCGCCACCTCCAGATCATCTTCGAAATCAACGCCCGCCTGATGGCCGCCTGCGAAAAGCGGTGGCCCGGCGACAACCAGAAGAAGCGCGTGTGCTCCCTCATCGAGGAGAACGGCTCCAAGATGGTGCGCATGGCGAATCTCGCGGTGGTCGGCTCGCACGCTGTCAACGGCGTGGCCGCGCTGCACACGGCGCTGCTGCGCAAAGACCTGTTCCCGGAATTTGACGCGCTGTATCCGGGCAAATTCCGCAACAAGACCAATGGCATCACGCCGCGGCGCTGGCTGCTGCAGTGCAACCCGCGCCTCGCGGCCTTCATCACCAAGACGCTCGGGCACGAGCAGTGGCCCCGCGACCTGGACTTGCTTCGTGGACTCGAGCGCGTCGCCCGCGATCCCGCGGCCCAGCGCGAGTTCATGGCCATCAAGCGCGCCAACAAGGCGGCGCTCGCGGCCGTCATCCAGGAGGAATGCGGTGTCACCGTGTCGCCGGATGCGCTCTTCGACGTGCAGATCAAGCGCCTGCACGAATACAAGCGGCAGCACCTCAACCTGCTGCACATCCTCGCGCTCTACCGCCGCCTGCTGCAGAACCCGCAGCTCGACATCGTCCCGCGCGTGTTTGTCTTCGCCGCCAAGGCGGCGCCGGGCTATGACCTCGCGAAAAACATCATCCGTGCGATCAACGTCATTGGCGACCGGATTAACCGCGACGAACGCATCGGCGGAAAGTTGAAGGTCGCCTTCCTGCCCAACTATCGCGTGTCGCTGGCCGGCAAGATCATCCCGGCGGCGGATTTGTCCGAGCAAATCTCCACCGCCGGCAAGGAAGCCTCCGGCACGGGCAACATGAAGCTTTCGCTCAATGGCGCGCTGACCATCGGCACGCTGGACGGCGCCAACGTTGAGATCGGCGAGGAAGTGGGCGACGAAAACATCTTCATCTTTGGCCTGACCGTCGAGGAGGTCGAGGCACTCTATGCGAAGGGCTATGATCCGCGGTCGTATTACGCAGCGGACGAAGAGCTGCGCGCGATCGTGGACTGGATTGGCAGCGATTATTTCACGCCCGGCGAGCATACCGCGTTCGCGGCCCTGCACCAGAGTCTGCTGGCGGGCGGCGATCCGTTCCTCGTGCTGGCTGACTTCCGCTCCTACAGCGATGCGCAGGCCCGGGTGGATGCGGCCTATCGCGACCCAAAGAAATGGGCCGAGATGGCTATTCTAAACACGGCACGGGTCGGCAAATTTTCCAGCGATCGCACCATCCGCGAATACGCGGCGGACATCTGGAAACTGCCCGCGGTGCCCGTGGCCTAAGCCCGCGTCACGCGTTGCGAAAGACGAGGGCGACGTTGCTGCCACCAAAGCCGCTGCTCGTGCTCAAAACCGGGCCGGGTGGCTCGGCCAGCGTCGTGCGCGGCAAGTCCAGACCGGCGCAGGCTTCGTCGGGATTTTGCAGGTGTGCGTTGCCGGGGATGAAACCATCCCTCAGCGCCACGGCGCAGAAAGCCGCTTCCATCACGCCCGCCATGGACAGCGGATGTCCGGTCAGACCCTTGGTGCTGCTGCCGGTCCTAGGCGGCTGCATCCACGTGAAGATGGACCCAATCCAGGTGCATGCGACCGTCGACGTAAACGTGAAGGTGGACCGCGCCCTTGACGATTTCTTCGGCGACCTCGACAAGAAGTCCACGACCATCACCACTTCCGTTAAACCCTTAGCTGCGATGAAAACCCTTACCCGACTTCTGATCGTATCCCTGATGTTTGCCACGCCGGCGCTCGTGACCCGCGCCGAGGACCTCGGCGCCGTGCGCGCCCGCATGGAACAGCGGCTCGGCGAACTCGACCAGCTCAAGGCCAGCGGCGCGATCGGTGAAAACAACCGTGGTTTCGTCGAACTGCGCGAATCGGGTGGCGATGCCGGGGCGGTGGCGGCGGCTGAGAATCGCGATCGCGAGACCGTTTATGCCGCGATCGCCGCCAAGGCCGGCACGAGCGCCGACCAAGTCGGCCGGGCCCGCGCCCGCCAGATTGCGGCGAACAGCGCCGCCGGCGTCTGGCTGCAGGACGAGAGCGGCACCTGGTATCGGAAATAGGTCTTAGCGCGGCGCGCGCCCGTCCCGGTGGGAGAACGGTGGTTCGAAGCAGGCGGCGGGTAATTCCTCGACCTGCCGGCACACCAATTCCCCGGCATCCTCCACCCTGCGATTGGAGGCCAGCGGGGCGATTTCCTTGAGGATGTAGTCCAGGACCAGCTTGGCCCGCAGATCGCCGAGTCCTTCGTCGAACTCCTCGGCAAAATAGCGTTTCAGGGATTGGGTCGCGGCCTTGGTTTCGTCGTCGGTCAGTTTCAGCGCCATGACGTTCCCGAGTTAGCGCAGGTCGCGGTAAATCACCGATTCAATTTGCTCCGGCGTGACGTTCTTGATCTCTTCCAAGCGCTTGAGCTCGATCTCGGCCTGGGCCGAGACTTCGTGGGCCAGCTTGATCGTCTCGGGCTTGAACCCGGGGCACTCCTCGGCCTCCAGCGTGACGAGCTGCACGTTGTTCAGGTAATTGAGCAGGATGTGTTGCGCGCCCTCG
>JBMSWZ010000175.1:0-4307 GCA_049425105.1 Cephaloticoccus sp. | reverse complement strand
CCGCGGGGTCTTCCCCCGCCGCGGGGGCGTATTGCAGGCCCATCAGGTCGGCCTCGCTTTCATCGCCGCGCGAGTGCGGCAGGACATAACCGACGGTCGAAAGTCCGCCGTAGGCCAGCAGGAAAAGTTCACTTTTCTGGGAGCCGTATTTGCGGTCCACGGCAATGGCTCCGGCTGCGCCGACTAGGCCGACCAACGTAGCTTCCGTCATGCGTTTCCCGCCGTGGCGAGCCACCACATGCCCCACCTCGTGGCCGATGACCGCAGCGAGTTCGTCATCGACATCCAGCAATTCCAGCAGGCCCGTGTAGACTCCGACCTTGCCACCCGGGAGGGCGAAGGCATTCAAATCGGGCGACTCAAACACCACGAACTCCCACTGCGCACTCTGCAACTGATTGCCAACGGCGGCGGCGATTCGCTTGCCCACCCGTTGCACGCGGGCATTCGCCGCCGGATCCCGGCTGATCTTCTGAGTCTTTTTAACCTCGGCAAAAGCCTGCGCGCCAAGTTGCTGTTCCTCACCGACCGACGTCAGCACCGCATACTGCCGACCGGTCACGGGGTTCGTGTAGCAGCCCGCCAGCGCGAGCAACAGAAGAGCGGCAATCGGACGCAGGCAGTGACGGCGAATCAGGTGCATGGCTCAGTGCTTGAAATGACGGATGCCGGTAAAGACCATCGCCATCCCCCGCTCATCGGCGGCTTTGATGACCTGCTCGTCGCGGATGGCGCCGCCCGGTTGAATCGCGCAGGTGGCGCCGGCGTCGGCGGCGGCGATCAGGCCGTCGGCAAAGGGAAAGAGCGCCTCGCTGGCGACGACGGAGCCCTTGAGGTCGAGGCCGGCCTCCCCGGCCTTCCACACGGCGATGCGCGAACTGTCCACGCGCGCCATCTGGCCGGCGCCGACGCCCAGGGTTTGTTCGCCGCGGCAGTAGACAATCGCGTTCGACTTCACGTGCTTGCAGATCTTCCAGGCGAAGAGCATCGAGGCCCATTCGGACTCCGTGGGCGGGCGCTTGGTGACCACCCTGAACTCGGCGGGATTGCCCAGAACTTTGTCGCGATCCTGCAGGAGCACGCCGCCGATCACGGAACGCACTTCCTGGAGTGACCCGGCACCAATCCCCTCCTTGGCGACCATCAGGCGCAGGTTTTTCTTTTGGCGGAAGATCTCGAGCGCTTCGTCGCTGAACCGCGGAGCAATGATCACCTCGGTGAAGATCTCCGCGATCGTCTTGGCCAAGGCTCCGCCGAGCGTGTGATTGACGATGATGATGCCCCCGAACGGTGCCTGCCGGTCCGTGGCGTAGGCCAGCTCCCAAGCGGCTTCGAGTGTGTCCGCGCTGGCTACGCCGCAGGGATTGGTGTGTTTGAGGATCGCGACGGTCGGCTTCTGAAACTCGCCGATCAGGTAGGTCGCGGCGGTGATGTCCAAAATGTTGTTATACGACAGCTCCTTGCCCTGCAATTGCTCAAAGTGCTCGTGGAAGGTGCCGTAGAGCGCGGCCTGCTGGTGGGGATTTTCGCCGTAGCGAAGGGTCTGCGCCTTGGCGTAGTCCAGTCGCAGCTGCGCGGGAAATCCGCTGAGCGCCGCCATGTCGGGCTCGGCCAGCTGGCCCTCAAGATACTGTGCGATGGCCGTGTCGTAGCGACCCGTGCGCTGAAAAACCTTCAGCGCCAACTTGCGGCGCAGCTCGGCCAGGGCCGGCCCGTCATCCATCGTCGCCAGCACGGCGCCATAATCGCCCGGGTCGCAGACCACGGTCACGCTGACGTGATTCTTGGCCGCGCTACGCAGCATCGACGGTCCGCCGATATCGATGTTTTCGATCGCCTCCTCGAAGGCCACGTCGGGTTTGGCGACCGTTTCCTCAAACGGATACAAGTTCACCACCACGAGGTCGATCAGGTCGATTTGGTTGGCCTGCGCTTGGGCGAGGTGATCCGCGCTATCGCGGCGACAAAGCAGGCCGCCGTGGATTTTCGGGTGCAGGGTCTTGACCCGCCCCTCCATGATCTCGGGAAACCCGGTGTGCGCGCTCACTTCCGTGACCGGCAGCCCGGCCGCGGCCAGCATCCGGGCGGTGCCGCCGGTCGAGAGCAGGTGGTAGCCATGCTGCTTCACGAGCGCCGTGGCGAAATCTGCCAGGCCGCTTTTGTCGCTGACGGAAAGGAGAGCCAGTTTAGCCATGCGGCAGTCTGGGCCACCGCGCTGAGCCGCCGCAAGTGGGAAAACCCCGGGACGACACGCGGACTTGCACCGCGTCGATTCCCGGCTCTCTTTGCGTTGTGTCCCGCTCCCGCGAACTTCCCGGCCTCACCGCCCGCCTTGACCGGCTTTGCCATCACGACGGCGGCTGCAGCCTGCCCGCGGACAAACCGCACGCCTTTGTCTACTTCATCACCATCCATAACGCCTCGGACCGCATGGTTACCATGCTTGGTCGCAAATGGGTCATCGAAAACGAGGATGGCAGCCGCGCCGTGATCGAAGGTGACAAGATCGTCGGCGAGACGCCGCGCCTCGAGCCCGGCGAAGAGTTCACCTACAACAGCTATCATGTCTCGGGCGGCGACGCCGTGGCCCAGGGGTCTTTCCACGGCATCGATGAGTATGGCGAGAAGGTCCACGTGGTGCTGCCGCCGTTTGCGATGCGCGTGCCGCGCGAATAAAAGGTTTCCGCTGGCGCGGGATTCTGTTCCGCTCCGCCGACATGAAGTTGACTGACCTGAACCGCGAGGGCGGCATTGGCTCGAATTCTCTGCTCCTTGAGCTCGGCGACCTCCGCATCCTCGTGGACTGCGGCCTGCATCCCAAGCTCACCGGCCGCAAGGCCATGCCCGACCTCGGACGGCTCCGCGACAAGGCGCTCGACCTGATCATCATCACCCACTGCCATCTCGACCACATTGGCAGCGTGCCGGTCGTCATGCGCGAGCACCCCGAGACGCCCGTCATCATGACCTCGTCGAGCCGGATGCTGATCGAGCGCATGCTGCGCAACTCCGCCAGCGTGATGAAGCGGCAGAAGGAAGAGGCCAACATCCCCGATTATCCGCTGTTCACGCACGGGGAAATCGAGCGCTGTGCCAGGCGAATGACCGGCCTGCCTTTTGGCCATGCCAAGCAATTTCGCGGCAACCGGGACGAAATCTCCGTGATTTTCCACCCCGCGGGGCACGTCGCCGGCGCCGCCGGCGTCGAACTGGTGCACAAGCACCGCCACATCTTCATCACCGGTGACGTCCAGTTCGAGGATCAGCGCACCCTGCCCGGCGCCAAGTTTCCGTCCGGCCACTTCGATACGCTCATCACGGAGACCACCCGCGGCGACACCGAAAGCCTCGAGACCGGCAATCGGGGCGACGAACTCACTCGCCTCGTCACGATGATCAACGACACGATCCAGCGCGGCGGCTCGTTTCTCATCCCGGTCTTTGCCCTCGGGCGCATGCAGGAAATCCTCACCGTGATGAACGACGCGCGGAAGTTCGGCAAATTGGCCGCATGCCCGATCTACGCCTCCGGCCTCGGCATGGACCTCGCGGACTATTTCGACGAGATTGCCCGCAAGACCCACCATGTGAATTTCAACCGGAACGTCATCAAGGAGCTCCGGATCAACCCCCTGCCCCGGAAGCTCAAGCCCGGCGTCGACCCCGGTCAGAATGCGCTCTACATCGTCAGCTCGGGCATGATGGTGGAGAACACGCCCAGCTACATTCTCGCTTCCGGCCTGCTTGAACACGCGCGCAACACCATCGGCTTTGTCGGTTATTGCGACCCGGATACGCCGGGCGGCCAACTTCTCGCCAGCAAGCCGGGTGACAGCTTCCTGTTCGGCGCCATCGGCGTGAAGACCAAGCGCAAGGCGCGCGTCGAGCGCTTCGACCTCAGCGGCCATGCCGATCGCGAAGATCTGTTGGAGTTCGCGCTCCAAGCCGAGCCCCGCAGCATCGTCCTCACCCACGGCGATCCCCCGGCGCGCGCCTGGTTTGCCGAACAATTTGCCAGCCGCCTGCCGAAGTCCAAGGTCCTCGATCCGGTGCCCGGGCAGGAATATCAAGTCTGAGTCAGACGCCGAGGAGTTGACGCAGCTCGGCGGCCCCGGACTTCGAGCCGGCCACGTAGAAAATCCGCCCCATCTTCAGATCGAATTCCCGCAAAGGAAATGGCGCCGGCGTGATGTAGTCCACTACCCCGCCCGCGGCGCTCACCAAGGGCACCGCAGCGGCAATGTCCCACGCCTTGACGTTGTGGTCGACGACGCCACGCGACTCGCCCGAGGTGTAGACCGCCGCGA
>JBMSWZ010000174.1:0-4324 GCA_049425105.1 Cephaloticoccus sp. | reverse complement strand
CCCCCCCACGCCGGCGATGGCGGCGAGGCTGCTGACCGCCGCGGCAGCCACGAGCACGCCGCGCGCGAGCTGGAAATCGAGATGCGGGAAACGGAAGAACAAGTGATACATCACGACCAGCTTGTGGCCGAGCCCGATGCCGCCGAGAATCCCGAGCGCGGTGCCGATGAGCACAATCACGAGCGCAAATTTCAGGTAATGGCCGCCGATCTCGCGGTTGGTGAAGCCGAAGGCCTTGAGGATGGCGATCTGCTCGCGTTGCAACGTGATCTGCCGGCTCATCACCGCGTTGGTCATGAACGCCGCCACGCCGAGAAACACGAGCGGGAAGCCGACGGAAAGCCCGTGCAGCACGCGGATCTCGTCACGCAGGCGGGTGTGGGAGGGATGAGACTCGCGGTCACAGGTGCCGCGGCCGCCGTAGGGCCGGAGCATGCGGTCAATCTCGGCCGCCACCGCGTCGGCGCGCGCGCCCGGGGCGAGCGTGAACGTCGCTTGATTAAACGCGCCGTCCATGTTGGCGGCCGTGGCGAGTTCCTTGTAAGGCAGCCAGAAGATGCCGTAGCTGCGATTGTCCGGCAGAGCGGAGCCGGGCGGGGCTTCGAAGACGAACTCGGGTGAAAGCACGATCCCGGCGATGCGCAGGGTCTGGCGCCGGCCGTAGAGCACGGCGGCCAGGGTGTCCCCGGGTTGCAATCCGTGCGCCTCGGAGAAGGCTTCGCCCACCAGCACATCGCCGGGGGTGGCCCGCCCCGTGAGCATGTGGCCCTTGCGGAGAAACAGGCGGTCGAGCACGGGCTCGCCCTGCTCGGGCAGCGAGATAAACAACCCCGTGGCGGGTTCGGGCACGCCGGTGATTTCCAACCGGCCCGACAGCGCGATGCTCGTTTGCACGGCCGCGATGCCGCGGATGGCGGCAAGGTCTTGCGCGACGGCGTCGGGTGCGCGCTTCAAACGCACGAACAGCTCGGCGAAACGGTAATCGCGGTAATACGTATCGCGCGTGTTTTCCAGCGTGAGGATCAGGCTGCGCGTCATGACCATCATGGTGAGGCCGCAGGCCATGACGAGGGCGACGGCGAGGGCCTGGGACTTCAGGCCGAGGAGGTCGCGACGCAGTTTGGTGTCGAGCAGGGACATGGCGGTCTACCAGACCAGGTCGCGCGCGGGCTGGCGGACCTCGTTGCGGGTTTCGCCGATGATGCGTCCGTCGGAGAGCGTCAACACGCGGTCGGCCATGCCGGCCATCACGGCGTTATGCGTGATCACGAGCGTGAGCGTGCCCAGCTCGCGATTGATGCGCTCGACCGCCTCGAGGACGGTGATGCCGGTGCGCACGTCCAGCGCGCCGGTGGGCTCGTCGCACATCAGGACGTCCGGGCGCTTGGCGATGGCGCGGGCAATGGCGACCCGCTGCTGTTCACCGCCGGAAAGCTGCGCGGGAAAATGATCCATGCGCGCGCCGAGGCCGACGAGTTCCAACGCCGCCTCGGGCGTCATGGGATCAGCCGCGATCTCGGTGATGAGCGCGACGTTCTCGCGGGCGGTGAGGCTGGGGATCAGGTTGTAGAATTGAAACACGAAGCCCACGGCGTCGCGGCGGTAGCGGGTGAGCCCGGCTTCATCGGCGCCGCCGAGATTCCAGCCATGATAGAGGAGGGTGCCGGCGGTCGGCGTATCGAGTCCGCCGAGCAAGTTGAGCAGGGTGGATTTGCCGCTGCCCGAGGCGCCGAGCACCACGAGGAACTCGCCGCGGTGGCAGTCGAGATTGACCCCGGCCAGGGCCCGCACCTCCGCACCACCGTCGCCGTAGACCTTGGTGAGGTCGCGCACGTGGAAGACCGGATCGGTCGGGGTTGAGTCGGCGCGCGGCATGATGCGGCCGCGAATCAAATCCGGATTTACTCGCGGGGCAACGGGCAAACCCGGACTCGCCGCGGTGTGAAGTGCCGCGCGGCAGGCTCAGAACGCCGCCTGATTCAGGCGCGCTTGGCGGTGCGGCGGCGCACGTAGACCGCCACGAAAGCCACGCCGGTGAGCAACATGGCCCAGGTCGAGGGCTCGGGCACGGCCTGGATTACCGCCACGCCCGAAACCGATCCGGTCACACCCATCGCCGAGAGTTGGGTGGAGGTGAACATCACGGTGTGGTTGCCGGTGGAACCGTCCACGCGGCAGATTTCACTGCCGTAGGAGGCCACGAGGTAGTCGCCGTTGAAGTAGTCGACGTCCTCGAACGTGCTCAGCGAGATGGCGGACGGCGCGAGGAGGACCGTTCCCGGGGTGCCGTCGGTGCCGATGGCGCGAGCGCCGGCTTTGGACGTCATGTAAAACAGCTGCAACGAAGTGCCGACCAACCCGAGCGTATGCACATGGTCGTTGTTGTAGGTTGCAGAGTCGAGGCGCACGCCACTTACGGGCTGGCTCACTCCAGAATAATCGTATGCGGCGAGGCTCTGAGTGTTTTCGTCGATGCCGTAGACAATGCCGTTGAGCACGGCGCCGCCCTGGAAGACGACCGACCCGGTGGTGAACGCGAGGCTGGAGGAGCCGGTGGTGCCGTTCATCACGTAGACCTTGTGCTCGTAGCGATCGAACAACAGGACGTTGCCGGTCGTGGCATCGTAGGCGGCACCAATAATTTGATTGATCGTGAAATTGGTGCTCAGCGAGCCCAAGGCCGACCCGCTGCCCGCATTGGTGTCGTAGCGGGCCACGTTTCCTAAATTGTCGGCTATGAAGATGATAGTGGACTGAGCGCGCACACTTGGAACGCCGTAGCCGAGGAAGAGAGCCCCGAGCAGCATGGTCCATTTGATCCGGCTTCTAACCTTCATGCCCCTTTTATGGGGCAAAAATCAGAATTATTGCAATTATTCTGTATCAACCCGTCGCACCGACAGAATCGGCACGGTCGGTTGGAGGGCTTGGGCCTCATGCGGGGCGACTTGGATGGCGCGAACGACGTCCATGCCACGGGTCACTTGACCGAAGGCGGCAAATCCCTGGCCGTCGGGGTTGCGCTTGCCGCCGAAATCGAGCTCGGGCTGATCATTGATGCAGATGAAAAAGTCCGACGTGGCCGTATTGGGCGCGAGCCTGGCCATGGACAGGGTGCCGTCACGGTGCTTCAGGCCGGTGGCGTTGGTGCGCTCCAGTGGGATGGGCGGATCGCCCTCGGTTTCGCGCGCGGGGTTGATGCCGCCTTGGATGACCTCGATGCGGATGAGGTTGTGGGGTTGGTTTTCAGGCGTGACCGTGCGGTGAAACACGCCGCCGTCGTAGAATCCGCCGTCCACGTAGCGCAGGAAGTTTTCCACCGTGCCCGGCGCTTGGTCGGGATAAAGCTCCAGCTCGATCTCACCGAGGCCGGTCGTCATCAGCACCCGCACCGGGTCGGCGCCGGCGGATACGAGCGAGGCCAAAAGTCCGAGGCAGAACAGCAGGCGGCGGGTTTTCATGAATGGCCTCTAGCCGAGCCGCAGTGATCCGGCAATCTCGCGGCACGCAAAGAAGCGCGGGTGTTCCGGGGCGGGCTCATTCGGTTGATGAAGCGCCAGGCGGCGCTGACCGGAGAAATCGGTGAAGAGCATCGCGTGCCCGCCGTCGCGATCGAAGATCGGCTCGGTCTCGATCCGCCACGGCCCGGTGAGCGTGCCGGATGCGCTGTGCGCGATGCCGGTGGCGTAGCCGGAGCGAGTCCAACTTGAGAAAAGCAGCGCGAGGCGGCCATCGGCGAAATGAAACGGAAAGGCGCCGTCGGCTACGTAGCAGGGTCCGTCCTTGGCCCATGGCGGCACGACGACCCAGGGCGCGGCGTTGACGGGAAACAATTCGATCGGCTCGCCGGCGGTCGCGCGCAGATCATCGGTCAGCGGCACGGCGGAATAACGCCCGATGCGAATCGCGGGCCAGTCGCGGCTGAAGATCATCCAGGGCCGGCCATCGGCGCCGACGTGCAGCGTGCCGTCGAGGCAATCCGCATCGGCCGGGGTCAGTGCACCGGCGCTGTGCGGAATGAACGGGCCCAGCGGATCGTCCGCCACGAGAATGGCGGTGCCGCGCGCCGTCTTCGCGCCCTTGAAGCTCGCGAACATGAAATAGCGTCCGCGCCACACGTGCACCTCGGGTGCCCAAAAGTGATGCGTGCCCCAAAATCCCGCGGCGGGCCGGAAGATGGGAAACAGTCCTTCCCAGTGTTCGAGGTCCGTGCTGCGGTAGGCATTGAACCCGATGCCGCCGTCTTCGCGCCACGGCTCCTTGTCGGTGGTGCCATAGAGGTAGTAATGCCCGTCGGCCGCCACCGGCAGCACGAAGGGATCGC
>JBMSWZ010000173.1:0-4333 GCA_049425105.1 Cephaloticoccus sp. | reverse complement strand
GGGCCTCTTCCACGGCCCCGGCGGTACCGACAGGGCCATCGTGCGCGAGACCTTCTTCAGCTAGGTTTTGGCCGCTGCTGCCTTTGGTCGGCGTGCTGACCGTGCTCGGCGCCGTGGCGCTGCATCACCTGCGATCCCGCCACGCTAATTGATCCTGGTGCCATCGCCTGACGCGGCGAGGCCGCAGCATCTCCAATCGGTTAGGGACAAATGGCGCCGCGGCGCCCGCGCCGCGGTCGTCAGCCTGACAAGTGAACCCCAATTAAACCAGAGAGCACAGAGTTCGCAGAGGACCGAGATAGTCTCTGTGTCCTCCGCGACCTCTGTGTTAACACCAACTCTGACGTCTTGGTCTGACCACCCGCCGCGGTTGTCAGCCTGATAGGCGAAACTCAATCGGACTGTCGACGTTTGGGGCCCGCGCCGGTTTTGGGCTTAACACCCGCGGCTGGGTTGGTTTCCTGACTGTTGACTCCCACCCCCATGGCAGATCCTCAAAAAATCAATTGGTATCGCTGCAAGGTGGACCGCGACGTGATGCGCGGCCTCATGCAGAAGAGCGACGCCAAGGCGCTCGCCCAAGTCATTCCCAACCTGCTCATCTACGCCACCACCGGCACGCTGGCGTTTCTGGCTTTCCGCAACGTCACGGCGGACAACTGGCTCTGGTCCGTGCCGCTGGTGCTGCTGGCGCTGTTCGTGCACGGCACGCTCGCGCGCTTCCACGGCGGCATCGCCGGCCACGAGCTGAGCCACAAGACGCCCTTCGCCACGACCTGGCTCAACAACGTGGTGATGCGCACCTACGCCTTCATCAGCCTGTTTGACTACGTGGGCTTCCGGGCCAGCCACGTGCGGCACCACCAGTCGACCGTGCACGCGGACCAAGACGGCGAGGTCGTCCTCCCGCAGGGCCTGGATTGGCATGGCATCCGGTTCATCCTCAAGCAAGTCATCTTCGACCCGGTGCGCGTGTGGAACCTGCTCCGCTTCTGGGTCGCCGCCGCCTTCGGCCGCACCGACCGCGACGGCTATTTCCCCGCCCCGTGGCTCACCGAGGTCGTGCCGGAGACCAACGCCAAGCTCCGCCGCGAATACCGGAATTGGGCGCGCATCATGGTCTTTGGCCACCTCGTCCTCGCCGCCCTCTTCATCGCCACGGGCCACTGGTATCTCATCATTATCTTTACCTTTGGCTGCCACTACTGCGGCTGGTTCGAGGCGCTCTGCGGCATCCCGCAGCACATCGGCCTTGCGCCCAACGTGAATGATTTCCGCCTGTGCTGCCGCACCTACACCTGCGGCTGGCTCCCGGCGTTCTGCTATTGGAACATGCAGTATCACGTCGAACACCACATGTTTCCCGCGGTGCCGTTCTACAACCTGCCCAAGCTGCGGGAGGCCATCAAGGACGACCTGCCGCCCGCGACCCACGGCCTGTGGGCCACGTGGCGCGAACTGCTGCCGCTGATGCGCCGCCAGCGCGAGGAGCCGGGTTACTTCTACGTGCCGCCGGTGCCGCAGCACGAGGGCGATCACGCCGACGACGCCACCCTCCTCCGCGAGGCCGCGCAGGCTTGATCACGCGTCGGGCGCGCGACGGATGAGATCCTGCCACGCCGGCGACAAGACCGCCGCGCACGGCACCAACACGCTAGGCCCCCGCGCCGCCACGTCATGAACGGGCGCGAGCGGCGGCGCGCCGGGCTCGATCAGCACGTCGAAATACGGCTCGCGCGTGCGCCGCAGGTGCGCGAGCAGCCGCGCCCGCCACGCCGCGCAGGTTTCCGGCTGCGTCGGCGCGAGGTTGTGCTGCTCCAGCGGATCGGCCTCGAGATCGAACAACAGTTCATGGCCCGTCTCAAAAAACGCGTATTTCCACCGCGACGTCACCAGCCCCCGCCAGTCCAGCAGGTCCAGGCTCCAGCGCGGGTTGCCCTGCATCTCCAGCAAGACCTCCTCCGGCGCCACAAACGCCTCGCCGCGCAGGCGCGGAGCGTAATCAATGCCCTGCAGGTGCACCGGCACCGGCACGCCGGCGAGCCCGAGGATCGTCGAGGCCAAATCCACCAGACTCCACAGCTCCGGCACCAGGCCGCGCGCGGGAATTTTCTGCGGCCAGTGGAAGATCGCCGGGATGCGCACGGATTCCTCGTGCGGGCATTCCTTGCGCTGGAAAATCTCGTGGCTGCCCATGAAGTCGCCGTGGTCTGAACAATAGATCGTGAGGGTCTCGTCCTTGAACCCATAGAGCGCCTCCACCGCCGCGCGCAGGCGGCCAAGGTTGGCGTCGAGGTTCTCGATCATCGCGTAATACATCGCGAGCTGCGCGCGCATCACGGGCGTGTCCTCGAAATTCCCCCGCACCTGCAGCGCGGCCGGGTCGAACCGCTGAAACTCCTTCGGCGCATCCAGCGGGAAATGCGGCGGCTCCACGCTGAGCACAAGGTAGAGGGGTTCGTCGCGGTCGTAATTCTGCAGATACTCGATCACGAGGTCCGTCAGCTCGTCGGTCTGGTATTGCGTCATCCGCCTCGGGTTCGTCTCGCTGTCGCGGTAATAGAAGCCGTCAAACGGCGCGTTGTTCACCTCGAAGCCGCACCAGTCCTGGAAGCCGCCGCGGTGATACTCCGGCGTGCGCTGCGGCCAGTGGCAGTTGGGCGGCGGGTGGTCGCGCATCTCCGGCGGCACCTGGTTGCGCACCACGCCGCAATGCCACTTGCCGAAATAGGCGGTGCGGTAACCCGCCGCCCGCAGCAGCGTGGCCGTGCTCGGCGCGGTGGCCTTGAACACGTCAAAGAAACCCTGCACCGGCCCGGCGTGCGCGTGCCGGCCGGAAAAGATTGTGCCGCGCGAGGGCGTGCACACGGGGCAATTCGCGTAGGCGCGGCCGAAGGACACGCCCTCCGCGGCCAGCCGGTCCATATGCGGCGTGCGCACGTTCGGGTCGCCCGCGTGCCCCATCGCGAGGCCGCAGTGTTCATCGGACAGCAGGTGGATGATGTGGGGTCGTCGCGGCATGCGCGCGAGCTTGCACGCCCGCCCCGGGCCTGACCAGCCCCTTCAACCCCGGCGGGGCATGGCGCGCGCGGCGGCGATGAAGCCCTCGGCGTCGAACACGAAGCCCGAGTTGATCGACGTGCGCCACAGCGCCTGCTGCTTCTCGCGCTCCTCGCGGGCGGTTTCCTTGTTCTCCACCGCCGTGACGGCCTCGCGGATGGTCGAGCAGATGACGCCGTAACGGCTCAGCTCCACCATGCCGCCGGGCGACATCAACAGGCACCAGTTGATCGCAAAGCCGATGTAAACGAGGTGATTGATCCCGTGCGCGCGGCAGAGCGCCGCCAGCTGGTGGCTGTCCTCCGCGATCAGCTCGTCCTCCCGGGGCTGGGCCGCGGGCAGGAACTTGATGTGCTGGCGCCCTTCCTCCACGTCGGGCCGGTTGCGGTCGCCGACAAACACGTGCTGCTCCCGAAAGCGCTGCAGTTTTTCGTAAACCGGATCCGCCGCGACCGGCGGAAACTCCGGCGAAGGCCCCGCGATTTCCACCGTCTTCCGGTATCCCGGCATTTGCTTGTAGTAGTCGTGCCAGCCGACGACGTGAAACACCGGCATGGTCGAGGCACGCACGGCCTCGAGGATCGGCGGGAACACGTCGCGCGCGATCTGCACCGCCCGCGGGTAATACTCCACCGCCCGCCGCCAGCCCGGATACTCGTCCAACCCGCCGCAGTCCCACGCGTGCATCACGACCAGCGCCGTGTGCTGCGGCGAAAGCTCGACCTCGCCGGTCTGCCACCCGCCATAACCCTCAGCCGGCACGTCGCGCGCATAGTCGGCATCGAACTGCTGATAGTGATGGGTGCGGAGCTTGACCGGATTCATCGGAGGCAAGGGCTGACAGGTTCAGGCACCAATGACAACCGCGTCCGCCAAAACCACGTCAATGCGTTGGTCACCATGCGCACCCGTGATGCGCCACCCGCCATCCGCCGGCGCGATGGCAATGTCGCCATGCCCCGTGCCTTTCTTGGCGGCGGTGCAAACGGTCACGAAATCATGCTTGAGAGCGGCAGCGCTGGCGACGCGACCGAAGGGCTGCACGCCGTCCTGCTCGGCCAGCGGCAGCTTGCCGGTGTCGACGGCCACGCCCTGCCCCCCCGCGCGGGCGAACAAGGTGGCGCCGGGCCGCGTGATCGTGAACTGCGCCCCCGTCGCGGACACGCTGCCGCAGCCGTCCTCTTGGTAAACTTGGAAGCGCGCCTCAACCGGCACCGGCCGGCTGGCCTCGACGATGTCGGTGTGGAACACCTCGCACTCAATCGGCGCGGCC
>JBMSWZ010000172.1:0-4347 GCA_049425105.1 Cephaloticoccus sp. | reverse complement strand
CCTCCGCCGACAACCGCGGCATCCACACCCAGCATCTTTCGCTGTCGATCGACCCGGACACCTACATCACCCAGATCGCCGCGGCCCGCACCTTCACGATTTACGAGGACATCGAGGAGCTCCTGAAGCTCGGCAAGATCAAGGGCGGTTCGCTCGACTGCGCCGTCGTCATCAAGGGCGACAAGATCATCTCCAAGGAGCCCCTGCGCTTCAAAGACGAGTTCGTCCGCCACAAGATTCTCGATATCATCGGCGACGTCGTCCTCCTCGGCCTGCCGCTCAAGGCGCACATCATCGCCACCCGCCCCGGTCACGCCATCAATGCCGAGCTGACCAAGGCGCTGTATGAGCGGCTGCAGGAAAAGAAGAAGGGCCCGAAGAAAAAGCCCCGGCCCGCGACGGTGCTGCCGACCGAGACCTCCCTCGATGTCCGCCGCATCCTCGACACGATCCCGCACCGCTATCCCTTCGTGATGATCGACCGCGTGGTCGAGTTCATCGGCGACGACGAGCTCGTCGCGATCAAGAATGTCACGATCAACGAGCCGTATTTCCAAGGCCACTTCCCGAACAATCCGGTCATGCCTGGCGTGCTGCAGCTGGAAGCCATGGCGCAGGCCGCCGGCATCATCCTACTGCGCAAGACCGCCAAGGCCGGCCGTACGGCGTTCTTCATGAGCGCCGACAAGGTCAAGTTCCGCAAGCCCGTGCGCCCCGGCGACCAGATCATCATCAACGCCAAGATCACCAAGACCCGCGGCGACAAGCTCGCGATGGGCGAGTGCAATTGCACCGTCGGCGGCCAGGTCGTCTCCTCGGCCGAGGTCATGTTCGGCGTAGTGGACGAGGGCGAGGAATAAGCCGTCATGGCCGCGACCATTCACCCGACCGCCATCGTTGAGTCCGGCGCGGAGCTCGGCGACGACGTGTCCATCGGGCCCTTCGCCTTTGTCGGCGCCGGTGTGCGCCTCGGGGCCGGCAGC
This sequence comes from Cephaloticoccus sp., assembly GCA_049425105.1. GTDB lineage: Bacteria > Verrucomicrobiota > Verrucomicrobiia > Opitutales > Opitutaceae > Cephaloticoccus. Next base: position 3,364 of record JBMSWZ010000172.1, on the reverse strand, counting down.
CGCCTGCACCATCACGCTTCGGTCGAGGGCAACACCGTCCTCGGCGCGGGCTGCGAGTTGTTCCCGTATTGCAGCATCGGCGCCAAGACCCAGGACCTGAAATTCAAGGGCGGCAGCCCCGGCCTGCGCGTGGGTGACCGCAATGTCTTTCGCGAATACGTCAGCGTCCACGCCGCCACCAACGACGGCGACTTCACCGTCATCGGCTCCGACAACACCGTCCTCGCTTACAGCCACATCGCCCACGACTGCGTCTTCGGCGACCACATCGTGCTGAGTAACTCGGTGAACATCGCCGGCCACGTGCACGTCGAGAACCACGCCATCATCGGCGGCGTCGCAGGCGTGCACCAGTTCTGCCGCATCGGCGCCTACGCCATGATCAGCGCCTACGCCAAGGTCGTGCAGGACGTGGCCCCGTGGGTCATCGCCGACGGGCAGCCGGCCATCATCCGCGCGATCAACAAAGTCGGCCTCGAGCGCAACGGCTTCGCCGGCGAGCGCCTTGAGCGCGTGAAGCAGGTGCACCGGATTCTTTTCCGCTCCGGCCTCAACCGCACGCAGGCCAATGAAAAACTGCACGCTCACGCCGACGCGGCCACCCCGGAGTTCCAGCAGGTGATCGCTTTCATCGGCGCCTCTGAGCGCGGCCTGGCCCCGGGGAGAAATTAAGTCGGGCGATGACCTTGGCCAAAGACATGGTTAACCACGAAGGTCACGAAGGGCGCTAAGATCGGCAGGAAAGAGAAGGTGTCTTGGTGAACTTCGTGTCTTCGTGGTGAATCCTCCTGTATCCCGAGTTACTCATCCGCTTCGTCTCAACTTGGTCAGACTCCATTATTATGCGCACTCCATTCGTTCTTTCCGAGACCGGCAGCGGCCGGGCGACGGCTTACATTGAGTCGCCGAAGATCATCACGTTCCAGGGCAAGACCCACGCCACCTGGCTCGACACGCCGCCGGAAGGGTTTCGGATCAAGATCCGCACGCTCGACCACGCGACGGGGGAGTGGGGCGAGCCGGTGACCGTGGGTGAGGCGGTGGACAATCACGGCGGGCCGGCGCTGACGGTTGATGCGGAGGGCTACCTGCACATCGTCTATTACTCGCACCACCACCCGTTCCGCTATCACCGCTCGGTGCGACCCAATGATGCGTCGGCGTGGACGGAGATGGAGCAGTTCGGCACCGACCTGACCTATCCCACGCTCGTCTGCGCGTCGGATGGCACGCTCATCCTCACCGCCCGCCGCAGCTACGAGAAGGAGCCGTGGGAACTGGAACTCTGGCGCAAGCCGCCCGGCGGGGCATGGACGCGCCAAGGCCCGATCCTCAAATCGCAGCAGATCAATTACAGCCAGTATGCCGCGTCGATGAGCTGGGAGTCCGACCATCGCGGCCTGGTGCTCACCTTCCGGGTCTACGAACAACCGTCCTACGACACGCCGCCGGTTTCCTACACTTGGGTCGGCACCATGCGCAGCCCCGACGAAGGCCGCACCTGGCAAAAACTCGACGGCACCCCGATTCCGCTGCCCGCAACCCAGGACACCGCCGACGTGGTTTTCCGCACCCGTTCCGCTGACGGCCGCCACGCCGAGGCCGGGGCCACTGTCCTCGCGCCCGACGGCCGCCCGTTTATCGCTTACAGCGAACGCCTCGCCTATAGCGCCCAAGGTTTCCTCGCCACCCCGCGCCCCGGCGGCGGCTGGGATCACCTGCACCTCAATCCCTTTCTTCCCGCTGAGCTGCGCAACCACGCCCTGATCCTGTCGGGTGGCATGACCCTTACGAACGACGGTCGCTTGATTCTGCTCGCGCCCCTGCTGGACCTCTCCGATGCCGGCGAATACTGGGGACATCCCAGCACGCGTATCGTGCGCTTCGAGTCCACCGACGGCGGAAAGACGTTTTCGGCCCGGCTCCTCGGCGGGGGCATGACCGGTGAGCCGCAGTGGATGCCGAGCGTCGAACGCGCCACGGGCTTCAATGAACTGCCGGCAAATCCCGGCGTGATCTACACCGAGGGCGGCCGCGGCGCAGGTCTGGGCGACGTGTTAAAAAATCATGTGCTCTGGCGGACCCTGAGCTGATTCTGCCGCGCGCGGAGCAATTGCCCATGAATCCTCAGGGAGGACAAAGCTCATGGATCTCGGGCCGGTGGATGTCCCGAATATTTTGGGTCGCGATTGCCGTGATGGTTGGGGTCTTGCTGCAGGAGAAATTGCTGCGCAAAGCGCCGTTTTTGGTCTCCCGAATTGAGGCCCCGGACCCTCACGAATTTGTGGCGTGGTTCAACGACCAGCTTCAGCGTTGCACGGCGGAGGAGGCGGCCGAATTCAACAAGGCGGTAGGGATTATCTATGCGCATGTTGGCCTGAAGGATCCCAAGGATCTCCGCACCACGGAATCGGGGCGCGCGGCGCTGTGTCGGGAACTTGATGGTCAAATCGTGGCCGACGTGATCATTCGCTCCTACGGGATGGCGAACGAGCAACTGGTCCGGTTCATCAGCCGCCAGCAGGGCGACATTTTACGGATAATCGGGTCTGCGGGGCCTGACGATGGGGTGGAAAAGAAGCAGCAAGTTATCTAGGAGGCCCAAAGCCAGCTGGCGAAGAACAAAGAGCGCATCGCCGCCCTGCGGGCGCTGGAGCGATCATGAACGAGAAGCGCCGGCGCAGACCGCGGCTTTACCGAATCATTTTTTGTAGAGCGAAGCCGGGTCGACGACGCGGCGCGCGGCGAACTTGAGCTTGAGGGACGATGCGTCGTCGGGATTCGCGCCGGGGGTGAGCTGGCGGTAGAAGCAGGACTTGTAGCCGTTGTGGCAGGCGACGCCGCCGACGTTTTCCACCTTCAGTTGGATGACGTCCTGGTCGCAGTCGGTCAGGACCGCCTTGACCAGCTGCACGTTGCCGGACTCCTCGCCCTTGGTCCAAAGCTTGTTGCGGGAACGGCTCCAGTAGGTGGCCTTGCCCGTGCGCAGGGTGTGGGCCAGCGACTCGGCGTTCATGAACGCGAACATCAGCACCTCGTTTGTGACGTGGTCCGACGTGATGCAGGGAATCAGGCCGTCGGGGCCGAACTTCGGTTGCAGCGTCGAGCCGAGCTCGACCTCCGCGGTGTTCGTGCGGGCGGGGAAGACGTAGGCGCTCATGATCGCCCCCGTGATTGCGGGCGCGGCGGGTCGAAGCAATCCCGCATTCCGTCACGCCGGCGCAGCGAGCGAGCGCAGATAGTCGAAACTGTACAGCCCGGTCCGGTGCCCGTCGCTGAAATCGAAACGCAGCGCGTAGTTGCCCACCCGTTCCCAGCCCAGCACCTGCACACCCGGAAAACCCTTCGGGCCCTCCCCCCCGTT
>JBMSWZ010000171.1:0-4348 GCA_049425105.1 Cephaloticoccus sp. | reverse complement strand
CGTCGGTCACGACCTTCATCAGCTCGGCCGAGCTGATGAAGGTCGTGACCGACGCGGCCAAGTTGCACGACCAACTGGTCGCCTGAGCCCTGCGCCATGCCTCCGGCAGACGACGCTCCGCTGATTCTGCTGGTTGACGACGAACGTGACCTGCTGGCGGCGTTCAGCGCCCACTTGGGTGACACGTTCCGGATCGAGACCGCCAACAGCGCCGCGGAGGCGGACATGATTCTCGGGCTGCAGCCGGTCGACCTGATCATCACCGATCATCTGATGCCCGGCGAAAACGGCTTGGATTTCCTGATGCGGGCGCAGGAGCATTTCCCCATGACCAAGCGCATCCTGGTGACCGGTTGCATGAACCCCGACCTCATCACGCGGGCCACGGCGCTGGCGGGCCTCAGCGCGATTCCGGTCAAGCCGGTGAATCGGGCGCAGCTGCTGGAGGCCGTGCGGGCGGCTTTGGCCCTGCCGGAATGATTAGTCCGTCCGTCCCTGCAGTTTGGCCATGAGGTAAGGGGCGGTGGGCGAGCGTTTGACTTTGGCGAGACCGGCGACGGGCCCCTGGTAAAGCAATTGGCCGCCCCCGGGTCCGCCCGAAGGCCCCAACTCCACGAGGTAATCGGCCTCGGCCAGAAGGTCGAGGTGATGCTCGATGACGACGACCGTGTGGCCTTGGTCGACGAGCGAATGGAGCACGTGGATGAGTTTTTCGCAGTCGCTCAGGTGCAGTCCGATGGTCGGTTCCTCGAGCAGGTAGAGGTTGCGGGGCATTTCGCCGCGCGAACGTTCCTGGTAGCTGGCCAGGCCGCGCGCGAGCTCGGTCACGAGTTTCAAGCGCTGCGCCTCGCCGCCGGAGAGCGTGGGGGAGCTCTGGCCCAGCGTGAGGTAGCCGAGGCCGCAATCGACCATCAGGCGGCACACCTCGGACAACTGGCTGTGGAAATCAAAGAACGTGACGGCCTCCTCGAAGGTGAGTTGCAGCACCTGCCCGATGTTGCGGCCCTTCCAGGTCAGGTCGGCGAGCTCGTGTGCGTAGCGGCTGCCGTGACAATCCTCGCACGGCAGATAGGTGTTCGGCATGAACGCCATTTCGAGTTTGATCCGTCCCGCTCCGGCGCAGGTTTCGCAACGACCGCCGGCGGTGTTGAAGGAGAAGCGGCCGGCGTTGTAGCCGCGCACCTTGGCTTCGGGCAGGCTGGCGAAGAACTGCCGGATAAGGTCAAAGATTCCGAGATAGGTGGCCGGCGTGGAGCGCGGGGTTTTGCCGATGGGTGATTGGTCGACCTCAATCACGGACTTGAAGCCGGCCACGCCGCTCAACTCGGCAAACGGTGCGGACGGAACCTTGCCGGAGCCCGGGACGCCTTCGGGCGTGAAGCCCGTGGCGCGGACGAAGGCGCGTCCGGTCAAACGGGCCTTGCCGGCCTTGATCGCGTGGGTGACGGCGGGGTGAAGCACATCGCGAAACAGCGTGGACTTACCCGCGCCGCTGGGTCCGGCCACCAGGGTCAGGCGACCAAGCGGGACGCGCAGATCGAAACCCTGCAGGTTGCGGTGAGCGGCTCCGCGCAGCTCAAGCCATTCGCGCGGCCGGCCGTTCTTCGCAGGCAACGGGCGATAACGGCCGCGCAACGGATGAGTGATGCCTTGCTTGAGGAAGAGACCGGTGAGCGATTTCGCACTGCGTTTGATCTCGGCGGGGGTGCCGTGGGCGAGCAGCTCGCCGCCGTGAATGCCGGCGGCGGGGCCGAGGTCGATGATGCGGTCGGCGCGCGCCATGAGTTCGTCGTCGTGTTCGACCACCAGGAGGGTGTTGCCCTTGGCCCGGAGCGCCTGAAGCGTGTCGATCAAGCGGTCATTGTCGCGCGCGTGCAGCCCGATGCTCGGCTCGTCGAGCACGTAGAGCACGCCGGACAGGTTGGAGCCGAGTTGCGCCGCGAGGCGAATGCGTTGGGCTTCGCCGCCGGAAAGGGTCTCCGTGGGTCGATCCAGCGCGAGGTAGCCGAGGCCCACGTGGTCGAGGAAACGCAGGCGCTCCTCGATCTGCGGCATGATGTCCCGCGTGATCAGTTTGCCGCGCCGATCGAGGGCGAGCTTGCGGAGGTTCGCGAGGAGTTCGGCCGGCGTGCCGCGCAGCAGACCAGGCAGTGACAACGGGGATTGCTTCCCGCGAAAATGCAGCTTCACGGCCCGGGCGATGCGGTTGAGGCGTTCGCCTTGGCATTCCGGGCATGGCGTGCCGTCGTCGGCGACTTCCTCCGCCTCGTCGATGCCGAAGCTGCGCATCCGCGCCATCGGGTCGTCCTCGTCCTCTTTCGGTTCCAGCATCCATGGAAACACCTTGCCGTGGCCGCGGCACGTGGGGCACCAGCCGCGCGGCGAATTAAACGAGAAATGCTTCGGATCCAGTTCGGGGAAGGATTCGCCGGAGTCGACGTCGGTGCGGGTGGTGGAGAACCAGGAGAGAACTTCGCCTTGGGGGGTGAGCAGAAAACAGGCGCCCTTGCCGAGCTTTAGGGCCGTGGCGAGCGCCTCGTCGGGATTCGGCTGGTCGCGCGCGGCTTTCAGGTCGGCGACGACGACCTCGATGTCGTGCTCGCGGTAGCGGTCGAGTTTGGTGAAAGCCTCGACGGCGAGCAGCTGGCCGTCGGCGCGCATGAGCTCGTAACCTTGTTTCGCGATCCAGGTGGCGATGGGCTGGTGGTGACCTTTGCGTCCCCGAATCAGCGGGGCGCAGAGGTAGAGGTGGCGGGCGCGGCGGGCTTTGGGCATGGCGAGCACGCGCGCGAGCAATCGGCGCAGTTCCGCGGGCGAGAGCGGCTTGACCGGTTGGTCAGTGTCGGGGTGATGCTGGACCCCGAGCCGGGCGTAGAGCAGGCGCAGGTATTGGGCGACCTCGGTGATGGTGGCGACGGTCGACTTGCGCGATCCGCGGGTCACGCGCTGCTCAATGGCGACGGTCGGCGGAATGCCGGTGAGCCGGTCGATGGCCGGGCGGGGGAGCTGCTCCACGAATTGCCGCGCGTAGGGCGACATGGATTCCATGAAGCGCCGCTGGCCCTCCGCGAAGACGATGTCGAAGGCGAGGGTGGACTTGCCCGAACCCGAGACGCCGGTGACGACCGAGAGTTCGTGGTGCGGAATTGTAAGCGAGAGATTCTTGAGATTGTTTTCCCGGGCCCCGGTGAGCGTGAGCTCGGCGCGGCGCGGTGTGGGAGCGATGGGCGCCGGGGCCTCGGCGGCCATGGGCTCAAAGGCAGACTCGTCGCCGGCGAGCGCCGCGCGGAGAAACGGTGAAGTGGCGGTATCGGCCTGCGCCACAACCTCGGGTGCGCCCTCGGCGACGATGCGGCCACCGCCGGCCCCGGCCTCGGGGCCGACTTCGATCAACCAGTCGGCGGACTTGAGCATGTCGAGGTCGTGTTCGATGACCACGATGCTGTGGCCTTGCTCGACCAGCGCCTGCAGGACGGACAACAGGCGTTTCACGTCGTGCCGATGCAGGCCGGTGGTGGGCTCGTCGAGCAGGAGGAGGGCGCCCGGTCCGCCTTGAGTGTGGCCGGCGAGGTAGCGCACCAACTTCAAACGCTGCGACTCTCCGCCTGAGAGCGTGTTGAGCGGTTGGCCGAGGGTGAGATAGCCGAGACCCACGGCCTCCAGCACGCTGAGCTTGTGCCGGATTGATGGCGTGTCGGCGAACAGCGTGAGCGCATCGGTGACGCTGGTTTCGAGCAAATCCGAGATCGAGCGCTCCTGCCAGCGCACGGCGAGCACCTCGGGTTTGAAGCGCCGGCCTTCGCAGACCGGGCAAGGGACAAACACGTCCGATAGGAACTGCATTTCCACCCGCTCGTAGCCGAGTCCCTGGCAATGATCGCAGCGGCCTTCGCCGCTATTGAAGGAGAAACTGGAGGCATTGAACCCGGCTTCCTGCGCGGCCGGCGTGGCGGCGAAGAGGTTGCGGATTTCGTCCCAGGCCTCGGTGTAGAGCGCGGCGTTCGGGAGAGGGGAGACTGGTCAACCAAAACGATGTCGCCCGGTGCGAGGTCGCAGCGGAGCTCGCCGATGATTGCCGGGTCCTCGGTGAGCTGGTTCCGCTGCGTGAGGAGCCCCTGGTAGATGACGTTGTCGAGCAGGGTGGATTTGCCGGAGCCGGAGACGCCGCTGAGACACACAAAACGTTGCAGCGGGATGCGCACGGAAAGGTCGCGCAGGTTGTGCTTGGTGGCGCGTTTGAAATGCAGCGATGGGTGGCGCGGACCCACGGGGCGGCGCGTCGCCGGGGCGGCAATGGTTTCACGTCCGGAAAAATAGGCACCGGTGATGCTGGCGGAAGAGGCGAGCC
>JBMSWZ010000170.1:0-4353 GCA_049425105.1 Cephaloticoccus sp. | reverse complement strand
GGCGCCAGATGCGGCCAGTTTTCGAAGCTGCTGCGAGCTTGCCGGGGCGGCCGCTCCGGCGGGGATCGACGGCGTGGTCGGCATCGCCTCGGGCGGCACTGTGCCGGCGGCAATGGTGGCGCAGCACCTGGGTGTCGGCCTGAAACTCGTTGCGCTGAACTATCGTGACGAAGCGAATGAGCCGCGGTATGCGGCCCCGCGCCAGCTGGTCCCGGTGCCGAATTTGGGCGGATGGCGGCAGATTCTGCTGGTGGATGACGTTTGGGTGTCCGGCGCGAGTTGGCGGGCCGCGCGGGCGCTCCTGCCGGCCGAGGTCGACGTGGAGCCCTTCGTATTCAAAGGCAAAACCGATTTCGCCCTGATTACCGATATCGAGGGCTGCGTGCAGTGGCCCTGGCGCGTCGGTTAAGGCCGAATTGAAGCGATCAAGGCCTGTTTGGCCGGCCTCCCAATCGGAGCCTTGGCGAAGGTTGGTGCGGGTGGACGGAATCGAACCGACGAGACCACTTTGGAAGAGTGGAGTTTTACCACTAAACTACACCCGCAGACTTGGCCGGAAGCTTCGCGGCGCTCTCGCGCCGGTCAAGCCTGCGTTGGCTGGGGCAGCTTGAGGGAGAATCGCGCTTTTTTCACAAAAAGCGCCGCCAAATGGGGTTGCCCGAGGCTGGACGGGCCGTTTTTTCGGAGCATGGCTTTCATCTCCTCTGCGTCGGCGACGTCACCTGCGGCAGCCAAGGGTGCCAAAGGCGCCAAGGCAAAAGGCAAAGGAGGCTTCGCCGCCGCCCAGGCGTTGGCGAAACAGAAAGCCCTCGAGAAGAAGGCGAAGAAATACAAGCTGCCGCTGGGCGAGCTCGCCATTTTCACGCAGCAACTGGCCTCGCTGCTCACCGCGGGCTTGCCGCTGGTGCAATGTCTCGAGGCCTTGCAGGACCAGACAGAGGACCCGGTCTTCCAGATCGTCATCCGCGATGTGCGCGCGGACATCTCGACCGGCAACTCGTTCTCGACCGCGGTGAAGAAGTTTCCTGAGTCGTTCAACACGCTCTTCATCTCGATGGTCGAGGCGGGTGAGGCCAGCGGTGGCCTCGCCGAGATCTTGGGCAAGGTCGCCGGCTACTTTGAGGCGTCGGTCAAGCTGACTAAAAAGGTCAAGTCGGCCATGACCTACCCGATCGCCGTCATCGGCTTGGCCGTCGCCTTGGTCAACGTCCTCCTGATTTTCGTGATCCCGGTCTTCGCCGCCATGTTCGCCGACTTCGGGGCCAAGCTGCCGGCGCCGACGCAGTTCCTGATCGACCTGTCGAATTTCATGAAGGCTTGGTGGTGGGCGATCGGCATCGGGGCCTATGCGACGTATTGGATCATTGGCAAATACACCGCCACGCCGAAGGGCCGCCGCCACAAGGATCAGTTCCTGGTCAAGGCCCCCATCTTCGGCAACCTGATCCACAAGATCGCGCTCTCCCGCTTCTGCCGCACCTACGCCACCCTGATTCGTTCCGGCGTGCCGATTCTCCGCACCCTTGAGATCGTATCCGCGGCCAGCAACAAGGTGCAGATTGAGGACGCCTGCGACGAGATCGCCAAGCATGTCAGCCAAGGTGGCCAGGTGTCCGACGTGCTCGCGGCCAACGCGTTTTTCCCCCCGATGATGAAGCACATGGTGAAGGCCGGCGAATCCACCGGCAACGTGGACGGCATGATGACCAAGATCGCCGACTTCTATGATGTGGAGTGCGAGGCGACGGTCGCCTCTCTGACCTCGCTGATCGAGCCGATGCCCATCGTATTCCTCGGCGTCGTGGTCGGCGGCATCGTCATGGCCATGTTCCTCCCGATCTTCCAACTCGGCGCGGTTGCAGGCGGTTTGCAGTGATTGCCCGACACTCCCGTTGACACGGGCGCATCGTCGCGAAAGGTAGAATGAAATGCCGTCTTTCCTCGTCGTAGATGACCTGCTCTCGATCCACGAGATGCTGGAGGCCGTGATCCAGCCCACCGGGTTCAACACGGCCTTCGCCACCGACGGGGAGAAGGCGATGGTCCGCTACAAAGAGGAGAAGTTCGACCTCGTGCTGGCCGACATCGACATGAAGCCGATGGACGGCATCACGCTGCTGAAGAACCTCAAGCAATACGATCCCTCGGCCGTGGTCATCATCATGACCGCCTACGCCAGCACCGAGAGCGCGATCCAGGCGTTGAAATACGGCGCTTTCGACTACCTGCAGAAGCCTTTCCGCGTCACCGAGCTGATTGAAACCCTCAAGCGCGGCATCGAATTCAAGGCCTTTCAATCGGAACGCGCCGTTTCGGGACTCGTTCCGAGTGGCAACACCAAGGACATCGAGAAGCGCATCATCGGCGAGAGTCCGGCGGTGACCAAGCTGGTGCAGCAGGTCAAGAAGCTCGCCACCGTGCGCACGCCCGTGCTGCTGCAGGGTGAAAATGGCACGGGCAAGACGGCGGTCGCGGAGGTCCTGCACGAGGTGCTCGGCCCTGAGGCCGACCAGCTGGTGCGGATCGACTGATTGCTGAGCTCCGATGCCAATTTTCGCGAAGGTCTGCTGGGCCAGAACGGGGTGGGCGGGGCCTGGATCGAACAGGCCAAGGGCGGCACGCTATTCCTTCAGCACCTGCAGTGTCTGCCGATGGACGTGCAGGAGGTGCTCGTCAGCGTGCTGCGCAACACGGCCCATGGATTTCGGCTGATTTGCACCGCGGCGGTCGACCTGGAACGGCTGGTCGACGAGGGCGGGTTCAACGACGAGCTTTTCTACCGCGTGGCGTCATTCCCCGTGTTGATGCCTGCGCTCCGCGAGCGTCCGGAGGACATCCCCCTGCTCGTGAAACATTACGCCTCGCGCGTGGTGAACCCGCATTTTGACACCAATCTCGCCGAGTTTACCGACGACGCTCTGGCGCTGATGGCGACCTATCACTGGCCGGGCAACCTCACGGAGCTTTTCCAAGTGGTCTCGAAGATCATTTCGTCGTCGGAGACGCGGGTGATCACCTCCCAGCAGCTGCCCCTGCGACTCCGGGAGATTCATAATTGGCCCAGCCTGGCGGAATACCTTCCGGGCCAGGAAAAGCAGTATGTGGACATGGTCCTCCGGGCCTGCCACGGCGACAAGGCGCAGGCGGCCTAAGTCCTCGGCATCGAGGTCTCCCGGATCGGCTAAAAGTCGGTCGGCGGCTGAGTTCCCGCTTGCGGCGTCCCGGTGCGACCGCAACCCTCTCGCCAATCTACGTCCATGCCCAAACGCACCGACCTTCAGTCCATCCTTATCATCGGCGCCGGCCCCATCGTGATCGGCCAGGCTTGCGAGTTTGACTACTCGGGCACCCAAGCCTGCAAAGCGCTGAAAGAGGAGGGTTACCGCGTCATTTTGGTCAACTCGAACCCGGCGACAATCATGACGGATCCGGAGTTTGCCGACGTCACCTACATCGAGCCGCTGACGATCGACATCCTCGAGAAGATCATCGCCGCCGAGCGCCCCTCCGCGCTGCTCCCGACTCTTGGCGGCCAGACCGCGCTCAACCTCTCGATGGAGCTTCACGAGAAGGGCATCCTGGAAAAATACGGCGTCGAAATGATCGGCGCCAAGCCCGAGGCCATCGACAAGGGCGAGGATCGCCAGCTTTTCAAGGAGGCCATGCTCAAGATCGGCCTCGATGTGGCCCGCTCCCGCACGGTGAAGTCCATGGACGAGGCCCGCGAGGCCGCGGAGGAGATTGGCAGCATGCCGCTGATCATCCGTCCGTCCTTCACGCTCGGCGGCTCCGGTGGCGGCATTGCTTACAACAAGGAGGAGTTTGAGCAGATCACCGCCAATGGCCTCGACCTGTCCCCGGTGCACGAGGTCCTCATTGAGGAATGCCTCCTCGGGTGGAAGGAATACGAGATGGAGGTCATGCGCGACCACAAGGACCAGTGCGTCGTCATCTGCTCGATCGAGAATTTCGACCCCATGGGCGTGCACACCGGCGACTCCATCACCGTCGCGCCGGCCATGACGCTCACCGACAAGGAATACCAGGTCATGCGCGACGCTTCGTTCGCGGTCATCCGCGAGATCGGCGTCGAGACCGGCGGTTCCAACATCCAATTTTCCATCGATCCGAAGACCGGCCGCCAGGTGGTGATCGAGATGAACCCGCGCGTGTCGCGCTCCTCCGCGCTGGCCTCCAAGGCCACCGGTTTCCCCATCGCCAAGATCGCCGCCAAGCTGGCCGTGGGCTACACGCTCGACGAGCTGCGCAACGACATCACGCGCGTCACCCCGGCGTCGTTCGAGCCGACGATCGACTACGTCGTCACCAAGATCCCGCGCTTCACCTTCGAGA
>JBMSWZ010000169.1:0-4357 GCA_049425105.1 Cephaloticoccus sp. | reverse complement strand
GACGCGGTCTCCGCGCCGGAGTATTTCTTGCCGTCGCCGACCTCGGCGGCGGCGATGCCGGAGTGTTCTTCGATGCGCTGCAGCCGGCCGGAGCCGTCGACCGTGCAGATGCCGCGGGAGACCGTGCCGTTTTCCGAGAGGGTGTTGCGCAGGGTGAAGCCGACCATGGCGAACTGGGCGGCGCCGGAAGCGGGCGGCTGGTGGCCGGACATGGGGTCGAAACCGCGGCGGCCCTGCACCAGGAACGAGCCGAGTTGGGCGAAGGAGTCGGCGCCGTAGAAGTCGTCGGCGTTGATCACCGCGAAGGGTTCGTGAATCGCCTCGCGGGCGCACCAGACCGCGTGGCCCGTGCCCCAGGGTTTTTCCCGGCCGGCCGACGCCGTGTGGCCGGCGGGCAGGGAGCTGATTTCCTGGTGCACGTAGTCCACGGCGATGCGCCCGGCGTATTTGGCGCCGACTTGGGCGCGAAAGACCGCGTCGAATTCCCGCCGGATGATGAACACCACCCGCCCAAAGCCGGCGCGCATGGCGTCGTAGACGCCGTAATCGAGCACGGTCTCTCCGGCGGGGCCGACCGGGTCGATTTGCTTGAGGCCCCCGTAGCGGGAGCCCATGCCGGCGGCGAGGACGAGGAGCGCGGGTTGCATGGCCGGCAGCACAAGGCATTGCGGCGGGAGGTGCAACCCACGGCGCGGCGGGTGACACGAAAACGCGGCTTGCGTGCGGAAACGCGCCCGGCCACCAATACCGCGCTTTGCCCGTGGACCCTGACCCCAATGACCCGCAGCGCTGGTTGACCGAGGAAGTGTTGCCCCACGAGGCGGCCCTCAAGGCCTACCTGCGCAGCCATTTCCCGGGCATTCGCGATGTCGACGACATCGTGCAGGAAAGCTACCTGCGGCTGCTGGAGGCCAAGCGGCAGCATGAGATCGTTTCGCCCAAGGCTTACCTCTTCACCACGGCCCGCAACGCCGCGCTGTCGATCCTGCGGCGCCCCCAGATTTTTTCCGATGAACCTGTAACGGATTTGACCGTGCCGGGCATCGTAGAAGCGGACCCCGATACTGCCGAGGTGCTCAGCCGCCGGCAGGAAATCGCCATGCTGATGGACGCCATAGACACACTGCCGCCCCGTTGCCGGGAGATTTTCCTCATGCGCAAATTGCGCGGGGTGTCGCAGAAGGACATTGCCAGTCGGCTGGGTTTGTCGGTCCAGACCGTGCAGGTGCAGGTGGCCCGCGGGGCCGCCAAGTGCGCCGCCTATTTCCGCGAACGCGGCATCACTCGGCGTTGACCATGGACCTGGCCCTCGATCAAGCGCTGTTGGACACGGCCGCCGCCTGGCTGGCGCGTCATGACGCGGGCTTGTCGCCGGCGGCGGAAGCCGAATTTCAGCAGTGGCTTGCCGCCGACCCCGGGCATGCCCGGGCCTGGGCGGAGGTGTGTGCACCGTGGGAGAAACTGGACGAGGCCCGGGCCGACGGCATGGCCGATTGGATGCTGATCGAGCTGGGGCGCCGGGAACGCCTGCGCGACCGCCGCCGATTGCTGGTGCGCTGGGGAAGCCTGGCCGCCGCCGCCGTGGCCCTGATGACCTGGGTGACCCTGCGGCTCGCCGCGCCGCAAGTCCCCGTGACCGAACGTGAGCCGGAGCCGGTCCTGGTGGCGGGGAGCGCATCCGAGCCGGCTCCGACGGCCACGGCGGTGATCCTGCGGCCGGAACAACGGGTGTTGGAAGACGGCACCGTGGTGGAGCTCAAGGGCGATGCCCTCCTGAGTGTGGCCTTTACTGGCAAGCGTCGCGTGGTGCGGTTGATCAGCGGCACCGCCCACTTCGAGGTGTTTCATGATGCCAGCCGGCCGTTTATTGTGCGCGCCGGTGCAGTCACCGTCCGCGCGGTCGGCACGGCCCTCGCGGTGGAGCGCACGGACGAAGCGGCGGACGTGCTCGTGACCGAGGGCCGCGTGGGCGTGGCCCGTGCGGAGTCCGAGATCGATCCGCCCGATCCGCTGCTGGTGGGTGCGGGCGGGCGGGTGCTGATGAGCTACGATCCGGCGGATGGGATTCCCCCGGTGGAAATCTTGAGCCCGGCGGAAATAGCCTCGCGCCTGCAGTGGCGCGTGCCGCGCCTGCAGCTGCGCGGTGCATCGCTGGTGCAGGTGGTGGAAATGCTGAATGGTTTGAACCGTGTGCAACTGCGGATCGCGGACCCGGCGCTGGAACAACTGCGCTTCAGCGGCCTCTTCCGCGCCGACAACGCCGCGGGTTTCGTGAGCATGCTGCAGGGCAACTACGGGGTCAAAGTCAGCTACGACGAAAACGAAACGATCATCTTGAGCCGTCGATAACCGGGATCACGTGTTGATGACGAGCTTGAGCCAACGGCTGCGCCAGGGGGCAATTTTGGGTCTGTGGGTGCTGACGGCGATCGCCGCCACCGCGGCCACGCGCCGGATCGACCTCGCACCAGGCTCGGCCGAATACACGCTAAACGAGTTCGCGGTCCAGACCGGCCTGCAGGTGCTGTTCCCCACCGAGCTCACGGCCGGGGTGAAGACCAACGCGGTGCGCGGGTATTATTCGGTCCGGGAAGCCCTCGACCGGCTGCTGAGCGACACCGGCCTGGCGGCGAAATACAACGAGCAGACCGGCATCATTGAGATTTTCCAAGCCAAGGCGCCCGCGGAAGCCGTGGTGCGGCTACCCCCCTACACCGTGGAGGGCGACGGGACCTCGTGGCGCTACGCCAAAATGGGCAACATCGAGCTGCTGTCGTCATGCATGGACGATGTGACAAACCGCGTGATGGTGCAGCTGTTCCGCCTGCAGGAAGCGCTCGGCCAGATCCTCCCTCCGGACCTGTTGTTCCAGTCGTCGGCGCCGGTGGTCTATGTCCTGCACTCCGACCTGGACAAAGCCGCCGTGCCGCAGTCGCTGATCGACCGGCTCAAGCAGCGCGAGCAGCGGCCCGGGACCGAGCCCGCGTTGTCGTGGAACATCGGCATCATGCGCAGCTACGGCTTTTGGGACATGGATGGGCGCGGGATCTATTTCATCCTGAATGAAGGTGGCTTCATGGTGGGCCGCCTGAGCATTCGCGGCGACTACCTGCGTGAGTTGCTGGTAAGGCGCAGCCCGGAATTGCCGGCCTGGTTCGTCGAGGGCGTGATGGAGCTCTACCCGACGGTGACGCTCGAGCCCTACGGTTCGCAGGTCTTCGCCATGGAGATCAAGAACCGCCACAAGATGCCCGGGGGCGTGGCGCGCGTGGCTCCCTTTGTCTGGATTTCCGATGAGCAGACCCACGCCGTCCGCCGCGGGCACAAACCCGATTTCATTCCCTTGGCCGAATTGCTGGGCGGGCCGCCACCCCCGCCGAGCAGCCTGCAGGTGCGCCAGTGGCGCGCGCAGGCGGCCTTGTTTGTGCGCTGGGCGCTCGACGAAGTGAAGGGGGGCCGCGAGGGCCTGTGGCAGCTGGCGCGCCTGGCGGATCGCAAGCAGCCGACCGAGGCCGACTTTGTGGGCTGTTTTGGCATGAATTACGCCGAGGCGGAAAAGGACCTGCGCAAATACCTCGGCAAGGCCATCCGCCGGGAGTTTGAATTGAAGCCCGAGCACTATGCCGAAATGCCCGCCTATACCGTGCGCATGGCCAACGAGAGTGACGTGGCCATCGTCAAGGGGGACCTCGACCGGCTGAAAATCGACTATGTGCGGCGGTTCGCGCCCCGCTTGGTCGATCGTTACGTCGAGCAGGCGGTGATGACGCTGCGCCGCGGTCTCGACTTGGGTGATTCCAGTCTGCGACTGGCCGGCCTGATGGGATTGTGCGAATGCGATGTCGGCGACGACCTCCGGGCTCGCCGCTGGCTGGAGCAGGCGGTGGCGGGTGGCGACACGCGGCCGCGGGTCTATTACGAACTGGCCCGCATCCGGTTTCAGGAGCAATTGGCCCGGGCGCCGGCCAGCGGGCTGAGCGAAACGCAGATCGCGGAACTCCTGCGCTTGTTGGAGACCGCGCGAGGCTACGCGCCGCCGCTGGTGGCGGCGTATCACTTGATGGCGGATATGCTGGCAGCCGGCGCCCCGAGCCCCGCCCAGCTGGTGCGGTTGGACGAGGGTCTGGCGTCTTTCCCGCGCAACCGCGATTTGATCCGGGCGGTGGTCAAGGTCTACCGCCAGCACGGCTTGAAAGCCGAGGCCGAGGCCGTCCTGGCGCGCGCACTCGCGATGGTGCAGGACCCCGGGGACCGTGAGAGCTTGCGGGAGCTCGAGCAGGGGCCGTGATGAACGGATGAGTTCGGCGGGCGGCGCGAAAACTAGCCGCGCACGATGATTTCGGTCACCCGATCGCGG
>JBMSWZ010000168.1:0-4371 GCA_049425105.1 Cephaloticoccus sp. | reverse complement strand
CCACCGGCCGCGGGCCGTGGATCTCGCCCGCCATGGCGCCGTCGTGCGCACGCCGGACGCGCCTTACATCCGGCGTGGCGGCGACTTCCCCACCTTCACCACCCTCGATCGCACCGAGCAAATCCAGCATATCCAAGAGCTGCGCCGGGGCTTCGACCTCCTCTTAGCCCGGCCCGACGTCGACCCGGCGCGCCTTGCGTTCATCGGTCGCAGCCACGGCGGTGCCATGGGCGTGCTGCTCGCGGGCATCGAACCACGGATCACGACCGCCATCCTGATCGTCGCGGACGGTGGCCTGGTCGAACACTTCCAAGCCGGCGGCGCGGCCACCGAGTGGTTTGAAAGCATTCCTGAGGACACCCGCCGCGCTTGGATCGCGGCCATGAGCCTGGTCGAGCCGTCGCGCTTCATGTCTCCCACCCCGTCACTCAGCATTCTGTATCAGAACGGCCGGCAGGACGATGCCGTCATCCCCGTCCTCGCTGAATCGCTGCACGCCAAGGCCCGGGGCGATTTCGAGGTCCGCTGGTATGACGCCGGCCACCGTCTGAACGTGCAATCGTTCATCGACCAGCTCACGTGGCTGCACGAACGGCGCGGCATGACGGCGCCCGACGCCGCGGATGCCGACGGCCCCAAGTTCCCGACTCCCGCCAAACGCTGAATCAGGACGCAATCGTCGGGGCAAACCCGGGCACGATGCGTGCCTGCGCCTGCGCCTCGAAGTCCGCGGCCAGCGCGAGCAAACGAGCCTCGCTCCAAGCCGGGCCGACAAACGACAAGCCCACCGGCAGGCCCATGACTTGGCCCGCGGGCACGGTCACCGACGGATAACCTGCCACCGCTGCCCAGGAAGAGCTGCCGCCGGTGTAGCTGTCGCCATTGACCGGATCGATGGGCCAGGCCGTGCCGTTGGAAATCATCACGAGCGCGTCGAGTTCGTGCCGCGCGAGCGCCGCATTGATGCCTTCGTCGCGCGCCAACTTCAGACAAAGCGCCCGAGCGTCGAGATACGCCTGCTCGGTTAGCGGCCCTTTCGCCGCCGCCTGCTCCAGGTAATCTTGGCCAAAATACTTCAGCTCGCGGTCCGCATGCGCCCGGTTGAAGGCAACCAGTTCCGCGACCGACTTGATCGGCGCGTCCGGTCCGAGCGAGGCGAAATAGGCATTCAGCCCTACCTTGATTTCGTAGATCATCACCTCGAGCTCGGCTTCGCCAAAATCATCCATGGACGGCAGCGTCACCGGGTCGACTATCTCCGCGCCCGCCGCACGCAATGCCGCCAGTGCGCCGTCGAGCACGCGATCCAGCTTCGGGTGCGGGCCGAACGGGTCGCGCACCAAGCCTAGGCGCTTACCCCGCAACGCCCCCGCCATGAGCCCCACCGCAAAATCCGTCGTCAGGTTCGCCGGGCGTCCGTGGGTCGTGGCCGCATCGCGGTCGTCCGCGCTCGCCATGACGGAAAGCAAATGCGCCGCATCGCGCACCGTGCGCGCCATCGGCCCGGCGGTGTCCTGGCTCGCGGAAATCGGAATAATACCGGCGCGGCTGACCAGCCCCACCGTGGGCTTCACGCCGACCAAGCTGTTGACCGAGGACGGCGAAAGGATGGAGCCGTCGGTCTCCGTGCCGACGCCGACCACGCAAAGGTTGGCCGCCACCGCCGCGCCCGTGCCCGAGCTCGAGCCCGAGGGACTGCGGTCGAGCACATACGGGTTGCGGGTTTGCCCGCCGCGTCCGCTCCAGCCGCTGATCGAGCGACTGCCGCGCAGGTTCGCCCATTCGCTGAGGTTGGTCTTGCCCAGCAACACAGCTCCCCCCGCGCGCAGGTTCGCCACCACGGTGGAGTCCTGCAAGGGACGTGCCGTCAGCAGCGCCAGCGACCCGGAGGTCGTGAGCATCCGGTCGGCCGAATCCAAATTGTCCTTCACCAACACTGGGATGCCGTGCAGCGGTCCGCGCACCCGGCCGGCCGCGCGTTCCCGGTCTGCCTGCTCCGCGATCGCCAGCGCATCCGGGTTCAGCTCGATCACGCTGTTGAGCGCCGGTCCCGCCCGGTCGATCGCCTCGATGCGCGCGAGATAGGCCCGCGTCAGGTCCACCGCCGTGACCTTGCCCGCCGCCATCGCCGCCTGCAGCTGGTCAATCGTCGCCTCCAGCCAGGGAAACTCCGCCTTGGCGTCCTTCGTCGTAGTCGCCGCCGCCGGCACGCGCCCCACCGCCAGCGCCGAACCGGCGGCGAGCGTGGAAGCGATAAAACCGCGGCGTTTCATCTTCATGGCGCCGTCCCGAGCACGTCGCCCATGCGGGCGTAGGTTTCGACGCATTCTCTGCTCTGCGCCACGAGATCCTCGGCAAACCGGATGCGGCCCTTTTGGAACAGGGTGATTACACAGGAACCGCCGAACGCAAAGAAGCCCTTCTCCTCGCCCTTGGCAGCGGCGCGGTCGTCGACGTAGGTCTGGTGAATCGTCCCGACATTCGTCGCGCCCACCTCGAGCATCGCCACGCGGCCAAACTCCGGGCTGTCGATCAGGGTGATCATGCGCTTGTTCTGCACGAGGTAGTGCAGGTTGTGCCGCAAGGCAATCGGACTCACGGAGTAGAGCCAGCCATCGACCAGCCGCGCCGCGGCCGGTTGGCCCGCCACCGCAAAATGGAATCGGTGATAATCCACGGGACACAGTCGCGAGATCAGCATCGCGCCGCCGGCGAACTCGGCGGCCAGCGCATCATCCCCGAGCAGCTCCGCGAGCGTGAACTTCACGCCCTTCACATAAAACCCGTCCGCCGCGTCGACGTCCGGAAACGCCAGGTGCCGCCCGTCCGCCGGCAGCACCGCCGTGCGGGGGTCAGACGCGATCGGCCGGCACTCGGGCTTGAGCGCACGGTGGAAGAACTCGTTGAAATTCTTATAGTCGAAGGCGCGCTTGGCGAACTCGTCGACGTCGAGGTCGTAGTCCGCGATGAAGCTCAGGATTTTCAGCGCGCTGCGGCGCTTGTTCATCTTCCAGCCGTAGTAGGCCGAGAACCACTTCCGCCGGGCCAGCAGCCAGACGCTGGCGCGCCCCAGCGGGTTCTCATACGCAAACCGCAGCCACTTCTCGCCGAAAATCTGCTCGGTCTCCAGCGCGCGGGTATAACGGTTGTAAAAGCGGATCGGCTCGGCCATGCGCGCACAGGTTCACCCATCCCCCCGCCCGCGCAAAGCGAAATTTGACGGTCATCTGCGGGCGGCGTTTGCCAGCCGGCCGGACCCGCTCCATCGTGGGCGCATGGAAAATTTCACGTTTCACAACCCCACCCGCATCTGCTTCGGCCGCGGCCAGATCGCGGCCCTCGACCAGGAACTGCCCGCCGACGCCCGCGTCCTCATGCTCGCCGGCGGCGGCAGCATCCGGCAAAACGGCGTCTACGACCAGGTCGTCGCGGCCCTGGGTTCGCGCCCGGTATTTGAGTTCTTCGGCGTGGAGGCCAACCCGGACTTCGACACGCTGATGCGCGCCGTCGAGCTGGGACGGAAGGAAAAGGTCACGTGGATTCTCCCGGTCGGCGGCGGCTCCGTCCTCGACGGTGCCAAGCTGGTGGCCGCGGCCATCCACTACGCCGGCGACGCCTGGGACATCCCGTCCAAGCAGCTGCGCGAACTCCCGCAGGCGCTCCCCATCGGTGCGGTGCTCACCCTGCCGGCCACGGGTTCGGAGTCCAACGGCGCCGCCGTCATCTCGCGCCGCGCCACCAAGGAGAAACTGGCGTTCATCAGCCCCGACGTCTACCCGCGCTTCTCCATCCTCGATCCCGAGACGACCTTCTCCCTGCCGCCCCGCCAGATTGCCAACGGCATTGGCGACGCGTTCTGCCACGTGATCGAGCAATACCTCACGTATCCCGCCGATGCGGCCATCCAGGACCGTTTTGCCGAGGGCGTGCTCCGCACCTTGATCGAGGTCGGCCCCCGGACCCTCGCCCATCCCACCGACTACACCGCGCGTTCGAATCTCGTCTGGGCCGCCACTTGCGCGCTGAACGGCTGGATCGGCGTCGGCGTGCCCCAGGACTGGGCCACCCACATGATCGGCCACGAGCTGACCGCCCTCCACGACATCGATCACGCCCGCACCCTTGCCATCGTGCTGCCCAGCCTGATGCAGGTGCAGCGCGCCACCAAGCGCGCCAAGCTGCTCCAATATGCCGAAAGCGTCTGGGACCTGCGCGAGGGCACCGAGGACGAACGCATCGACGCTGCCATCGCCCGCACCCGCGACTTCTACGAGTCCATCGGCATCAAGACCAAGCTCGCCGACTACGCCGTCGCCGCCGACACCGCGGCGGAAGTGGCGCGGCGTCTGCGCGACCGCGGCCTCGTGAGCC
>JBMSWZ010000167.1:0-4384 GCA_049425105.1 Cephaloticoccus sp. | reverse complement strand
CGGCTTGGAAGCCGAGGCCGCCGCCGGCGCCGGCGGAGCTGCCCGCGGTGTAGTCGCCCACCAGCGCGCCGATGGGCGCGAGCACCGCCGCGATGCGCAGGCCGGTGAAGAAATATGGCAGGGCCGCCGGCAGGCGCAGGAGGCGAATTTCCTGCCACTTGGACGCGCGATACATTTGGAAGAGCTCGACGAGGTTTCGGTCCGCCGAGATGAGGCCCTGCGTGGTGTTCACGACCAGCGGGAAAAAGCAGATGAGGAAAGTGATCACGACCACGCTGGGCAGGCCGGGCCCGACCCAGAGCACGAGGATGGGCGCGAAGATGATGATCGGCGTCATCTGCAGGATCATCAGGTAGGGATAGAGGCTCACGCGCACCAGCGGCGAAAGCGACAACGTCAGCGCGAGCACGCTGCTGCCGGCGATCGCGAGGCCGAATCCGATCAGCGCGCCCTTCGTGGTGTTGAGGATGGCGCGGCTGAGCACGGGGAAATTGTCGCGCAGCGCGTCGATGATCTCGTGCGGGACCGGCAGGAGAAACTTGTAATCGGGCGAGAGCGCATGGCGCAGGCCATACCACAGGGCGATCACGAGCGCGACGGTGACCACGGGCAGGAGGAAATTGAGCATGTGGCGGCGCATGGTCAGGTGCCCTCCACGGCATGGAGCAGGCGCGAAACCTCCGCGACGAGTTCCTGGTAGCGGCGGGTGAGCCGGGTCTCGCTGGTGCGCTCGGCGGGCAGGTCGACGGTGACCTCGTGGGCGATGCCGCCTGGGTTGGCGCGCATGATCACGATGCGGTTGGACAGAAACACGGCTTCCGCGACCGAGTGCGTGACGAAAAAGGCGGTCCAGTTGCGCGCCGCGCGGATGGCGAGCAGCTCTTCGTTGAGGTGTTCGCGGGTCATCTCGTCGAGCGCGCCGAAAGGTTCGTCGAGCAGGAGCAGGCGCGGATCCAGGGTCAGGGCGCGGGCGATGGACACGCGCATTTTCTGTCCGCCGGAAAGCTGGCGCGGACGGGCGTGCTCCCGGCCGGTGAGCTTCACGAGGGCCAGCGCCTGGTCGCGGGCGGCGGCACGGGCGGCGGGGTCGAGGCCGCGGAGTTTTAGCGGTAGCTCGACGTTGCCGGCGACGGTGAGCCAAGGGAGCAGGGTCGGTTCTTGGAAGACGAAGGCCAGCTCCGCGGCGGCATCGGCAGGGTTGCGACCGGCAATGGAGATGGCGCCGGCGGTCACCGGGCTGAGTCCGGCGATGAGACGGAGCAGGGTGGATTTGCCGCAGCCGCTGGGGCCGATGAGGGACACGAAGTCGCAGGGCTGCGCGCGGAAATCAATGCCGTCGAGGACCAACGGGCCGTCGCCGTAGCGTTTGGCCACGGACTGGAACTCGACGATGGGCGGCGCGGCGGACATGGACCGGGCTCAGGACATCGCGAGACGCCCGGGACGCAAGCGTAAGCCATGCGCCGCCGAGTCGGGGCAGCAAAAAGGGCGCCCGCAGGCGCCCTTGAAACGAATGAAACTGGCTAAGCTCGGATTACTGGGTCGGGCCGAGCACCAGGCCACCGTGGGTGTTGTTGTAGGCGTCGAACCAGTCCTTCACGTAGAGGACATAGGCGGCGTCATACTCCGAGGCGTGCTTCAACACGTATTCGCCGTAGTAGACGAACAGGTAGGTGAGGGTGTCGTCGCCGTTGAGGTAGGCGCCGTTGGCGTAGTTGTATTCCGACGCGAGGAGCTGCTTGGCGAGGAGCACGGACGGATTTGAGCCCGTGGCCGAGAGCACGCCTTCGGCGCCGGCCAGCGTGAGGCTGGCGAAGGGCTCAAGGGCGAGGCCGCCGATGGTGCTGGTGTAACGGGTGAGCGTGGCGGCCGAGACTTGCACGCCCTTGGTCGTGCCCTTCAGGGCCTTGGCCAGGTTGTTCTTCCAGTAGCCGATGGTGAAACCGTCGGCCGACATCGTGCTGATGGCGGAAAAGTTCAGGCCGAGACCGGTGTCGGGGGCGGTGACATCGGCGTCCACTGCCACTTCGTGCTCGGTCAAGGTGGTCGGGAGCAGGCCGTTGGCACTGCCGACGACCACCGTGTAATCGCCAGCGAGCAGGTCGCTGAAGGTGTAACTGCCGTCGCTGGCGGTGGTGGTGGAGGCGACGACCTCATTATTGGCGTCGAGCAGTGTCACGCGGATGCCGCCGAGGCCGATTTCGTCCACGCCGAGCAGGCCGTTGAGGTTGACGTCAAAAAACACGGTGCCGGAGAGGGTGTAGGTGGGGTCGGGTTCGGTGCCGCCGCAGACCGGACCGTCGACGGTGCCCATGACGAAGCCGTTGCCGGACTTCACGGCGATATCGACGCTGCTCACGCTCCAGCGGCCGGCGAGGGTCAGGGTGACCGTGCGGGTGGAGCGATCGCTATAACCGGTGTCAAACTTCACGCCGCGCACGCCGGTGGTGGGGTCGGAGTTGACCCAGGCGACCTGCGGGTCGTTGGAACCGACGAGGACGTCGGCGCCGCCGCAGGACGGCGGGATGGCGATGACCCAGTGGCTGATGGCTGGGCCGCCGCCGGGGTTGGGGGTAACCGTGTAGGTGAACGTGGTGGTCTGGGCCGCGGCATCGTAGGACGAGCCGCTCAAACTGATGGCATAGGTGATGGGGTCACCGGGACGCGCGCCGGCCGTGAAGGCGGTGGCGAAACTCAGGCAAATCAAAGCGAACAGGGATTTCATAGGGTGCTCCCGATGAATCCGGTGGCGCATTTAGGGTCAATGTGAAAAGGGGTAAATGCCCTATTTTTTAGCGGGGTTATGACCCTACCTATGAGAACAGTCCATCCGGACTTGGGTAGTTACACTTAGTTTCTGGCAGCCAGCCGCTTGAGACGCATGCGCGCGGCCGAGGGAATGAAGATGCGGGTATGATTAACCGCGCTGCGCCGACGTGGCGGGCAGCTCGCAACCGAAGTTCACGTGATTGCCGTCGGGGTCGGCGATCATGAAGTCGCGCAGGCCGTAGGGTTCGTCCATGGGGGCGAATTTTACGATGGCCCCCTTCGCCTGGATGGAGGCGAAGTAGGTGTCGACCTCGTCGCAGAAAATGTAGAGGGCGCTGCCGCCGACGGGCTTGAGGTGGGTTTCGTTGCCGTTGAGGTGGATCTGCACTGGCCCGAACTTCACGCCGGCGTAGAGGCCGAAGCGGAAGTCCTCGGTGAAGTCGAGCACCTCCGTGTACTAGCGCAGGGCGCGGTCGAGGTCGCCGACTTGGAAGGCGGTGGCAGAGGCGTGGGGCGTCATGGCGTCAAGATTTCGGGGTGTTAAGTTTGGCGAGGGCGTCGGCGGCTTGGCGGAAATTTGGATCGATGTGCAGCGCGGTCTCATAGGCCGCGCGGGCGGCGGCGGGGTCCTGGCGGCGCTCGGCGAGGTTGCCGAGGCGCCAGTGGGCGGCGGCGTGGGAGGGTTCGTCCGCCGCCGGCGTGAGCTCGAGACAACGCCGCAAGTGGGTTTCCCCGGCCTCCAACTGCACGCCGCCCTCGGCGGCGATGCGGCCGATGGCGTAGTGGGCGAGGTAGTGGTCGGGTTGCTGGACCAAGAGCTCGTCGAACAGGGCGATGGCCTCGTCGAACCGGCGATCCGCGGCGTAGAGCTGGCCGAGGATCAGCGTGCCGCGCTCAAGGTCGAGTTTACGAATCGCCTCGGCCTGGGTGTAGGCCTTGAGCACGCCCCCGCCGAGAAAACCGGGGGCCTGACGGTAGTAGTCCACCAGGCCTTGGCGGGCGTCGAGGTTGGCGGGGTCAAGGGCGACGGCGTGCTCCAGCGCCTCGCGGCATTTCTTCGCGAGGCTCATTTGCGTGAGCAGGACGGCCTTGGCCGCGGCCGTGCCGTAGGCGCCGCCAAGCTCGGCGAAGTAACCCGAGTTTTGCGGGTCGAGCTCGACGGCTTTCTCGAACTGGAGGATGGCGTCGTCCGGATCGTTGCGCTTGGTCGCGATCCGGCCGAGGTAGTAGCGCACGCGGGGGTTGTTCGGTTCGTCGAGGGTAAGGACCTGAAAGGCGGTGCGGGCGTCCGGGTAGCGCTTGGCGCGAAACAGCTCCAGGGCGGCGGCAAAGGCGGGGGAGTCCTCGGCGCCGGCCGGCTCCGCGGCGGCGACCGGGGCGGACCACAGGGCGGCGGCCAGGAGGAGCAAAGTCAGACGGCGCAACATGCCGGGCAGGATGCGGCGCGGGCGGGGGACGGCAAACCTGTTTGCGCGAAAGCGTCGGAAGGGAGCTGGGAGCGCCGGCGAGGGCGCCGGCGAGGATCGGTATTAAGAGCCGGCGGGGATCGGATTCCCCGCCCTACACGGCTGCCTTACTCGTAGCGCAGTGCGTCGATGGGGTCTAGTTGGGCGGC
>JBMSWZ010000166.1:0-4413 GCA_049425105.1 Cephaloticoccus sp. | reverse complement strand
TCTATCATAGGCAAAATGGTGCCCACCCCGGGCACCATGCTTCGCTCGCGATGGCGAGCTTCGCATGGCACGGCCACACTTCTTCCAAATTGGAAAGAAACGTGCCCGCCGAAGCCCTGGCGAAGGCGGGCAATAGAACGTTCGAATGAACAATCCCGGCGCGCCCGGCGGTCACGCCCTACCCTGAAGCGAGATGGGATTGGGCGGACAACCAGGCGCGCGCGGAGCGCACGCCCCACCTTCGCCCTGTTGCGATATCCATTTTGCGCTCTGCGGCGCGCTCGGAGAGCGCGCCCTACCCCAATCCGTTCAGAGCTTCACCTCGAACTTCCGCTCGGCGGCACGGCCGCGGAGGTAGTCCAGGGCGCGCGGGTGCTCGGCGTCGGTGTAGCCTTCGGCGTAGCGCGGGGGGCCGTGGATGTTGGACTTGGGTTCGTGCAGGGACTTCGGCAGGCCCGTCACGTCGACTTGGATGCGCCGGGCGTTCACGCGCAGCAGGGCGTAGTCGTGCGGGAATGAGGCCGTGCCCGCCGTCACGAGGTGGCACACGCCGCGGCGGCGCACCATGCCGGTGAGGTGCAGGTGGCCCGAGATGACCAGTTTCACGTCGGCCCCAGCCGTGTCGAGCAGATCGAGCAATTCGCCTTCCAGGCACCGGTAGCTGATGAAGCCAAAGCTGCCGTGCAGCACATCGCGGTCGCGCATCGAGACCAATGGCACGTGGCAGACGACGATCTTCGGCACGCCGGGATGCGCGCGCAGCATCTTCTCAAAGCGCTTCGCCCGCTGTTCGCGCCGCTTGGCCGTCACGTGAAACGTGCCGCCATTGTTCAGCACAATGATTCGCACCGGGCCGGCGGCAAAAGCGTAGTCGAAGCGGTCCTTTCCAAAGGCTTTGGCGTAAGGACGCTCATACTCGGCGCTGCCCTCGCGCTGCAAAAACTCGTGGTTACCGCAGCAGGGATAATAGGGCATCGGCAGGCGTTTCACGGCCTTGCGAAAGGCCTTCATCTCGGCGCGGATCGACTTCAGGTCCTCGCCGTTGATCAGATCGCCGGCGCCCACGACGAAGTCCACGTCCGCGTGTCGGCCGCCGGGCTGAAACTGCCGCAGCATCCAGTCCGCGCGCTCGCTGCCGCCCGGATACCCATGCGGCGAGGGCTTGGGCACGAATTGCGCGTGCAGGTCGTTGATCACGGCGAAGGTCACTTCGCCCGTGGTTTTCTGCTTACGTTTCGCGGCGGTCATGGTGGGGTCAGGCGAGCTTCGAGCGGAACTTGGCGCGGCCGCGCACGCCGGGCACCTTGAGCGTGAAGATCGCGCCGTCGAGCGAGTCCTTGCCGTTGCCGCCGGCGGTCGAAAGGAACATCGTGCCGAAATCCGGTCCGCCGAAGGTCACGGAGCTGACCTTGGCGACGGGAAACTGCACCTGGCGGATCACCTTGCCGTCGGCCGCGGCGTGTTGCGCGACGCGGTAGCCATCCCAGCGGGCGCTCCAGAGGTTGTCCTCCGTGTCGATCGTCATGCCGTCGGTGATCCCTTCTTCCTTCGTCGCCTGATACCACAGGCGCTCGTTGCTGAGGTCGCCCGTGGCCTCGTCGTAGTCGTAACGGTAGATCTGGCTGCGGGTGGAGCAGGTCCAGAAAAAGCTCTTCCGGTCCGCGGTGAACGCCATGCCGTTGGAGCACCCCGTTCCATGGATGACGCGGCGCACGGAGCCGTCAGGATCGTAGCGGTAGACGCCGCCGGTCGGCGTGGCCTCGGTCATGCCAATCGTGCCGGCAAAGACGCGGCCGCGCGGGTCGGCGATCACATCATTGAAGCGGGTGTTGCCCGGCTCGGCGAACTTCGCGACCTCCCGCAGCGCACCGGTCGCCGGATCAAGGCGGGAGATGTCGCTCACGCGAAACAGCAGCAACGCGCCGTCAGCCTCTTGGGTGAAGCCGCCGACGGTCGGTCCGGCGTAGATCTGCTTCGTCGCGGCTGACGCCACATGGTGCGACCACACGGCGCCGCCGGTGATGTCGGTCCAGTAGAGCGCGCCGGTATTTTCGTCCCAGAGCGGATTTTCCGACAGGGCGCAGGACCGGTTCACGAGGACCTCGGGGGTGGGGGCGGCGGTTTCCATAAAGTCATTCGAGCAGCCAGCCGCCATCGACCACGCAATTGTGCCCCATCGAGGCCCGGCTGACATCGCTCAGATAAAAGAGGACGTGATTGGCGATGTCGCGCGCATCGATCTTGATCGGCAGCGACTGCACGCCCGCGAGGTAGGCAAGATTCTTCGCCGCGGCCTCGCCGGCGAAATATTCCTTCACCTGCCCTTCCGTGAACACCCAGCCCGGCGAGACGGTGTTGATGCGAATGCGCTCCCGGCCCAGCTCGCGCGCCAGCCCCGTGGTCAACCCGAGGATACCCGCCTTGCTCGCGGCGTAGATCGCGCGCCGGGGCACACCCAGCCGGTAGTTGATCGAGCCCACGTTGACCACGCTGCGGCCCTGGCCTTGACGCAACCACGGCAGCGCCTCGTGCAGCACGAGGTAGTAGCCGCGAAGATTCAGGTCGACGATGGCATCCCATTGCTCCGCCCCACCCGCTTCGAGTGAAGCCTTGGTGTCGACGCCGGCGACATTGACCACGTAGTCCAACCGCCCGGCCGCCGCGCCGATCGCGGCGATCGCGGCCTTAACCGCAGCCGCGTCGCGCAGGTCGCAGACATGGCCGTGAAAACGGGCATGCGCCCAGGCTGCCGGTTCATGCGCCACGCCGTGCACGATCGACCCGCTCCCGAGCAAAGCCTCCGCCACGGCGCGGCCGATGCCGGAGCTGGCGCCGGTGACCAAGGCGACGCGGCCGGCCAGGTCCAGCAGCTGCAACGCCGGTCGCGGGGTCTCGTCAAACTCGGGCGCGGCGCTCATTGCGACAAAGTGACCGGGGCGAATCGCTCAGTAGGCGAGCTCGACCATTTGATGGGCCGTGAACTCGGGCACGGTGAACGACACCGCGCCGGCCGCGGCCTTGAAGGCGAGGTCGCCACCCGAGGGCACGAGGCGGACCGACTTCACCTTGCGCAGCAGGCGCAGGGTCACGGTCACGTCGCGCAGCGGCACGAGATCCTCGATGAGCTCGACCGGCTGGCCGTTGAATTTTCCCCGCGTGCTGGTCGGCGCGTAGAGGAGGTGCGTCACGTAGCGACGTTCGGCGCGTTGGTCCATGACGTTGATGCGGGCACCAGTCGGCAGGTTGGTCTCGACCGGCAGTTTCGCGCCGAGCAGGCGGTTGAGCGCGGCGGCAAAGAAGTCGCGGTAAAGCGGCTGCCCGTAGTTGCGGTAAGCGCTGAATATATCGTGCGCGAAGTAGGCGATCTTCGAGCTCACCACCGCGGCGGGCGAAACCGGTTTCGGGGCATCGGGTGCATGCTGGTGCGAGCAGTAGTGCTCCCAGGTGCGGTTGAAATACGACTCGCGCCGGTCGACGAGCACCTTGGCCGTGGTCGGCTTGATTTCGTAGGCGCAGCCGTGGATGACGACGGCGGACTTCACCGGCAGGTCCGGCGTGAGGGGCGTCGCCATCAGGTAGTCCGGGTTGTTAGTCGTGCGGCCCAGCAATTTGGCGCCCGGGTCGATGGCGAAGGCGTCCTGCGCCGGGTTGAGCAGCGCCGTGCCCGCGCCGATGATCTTGCCGCCGGCGGCGAGGAATTTCTTCGCCTGCACGGCCTTGGCCGGCGTCATGAAGAAGCCCTCGGGGAGGATGACGAGATCGAAACCGGTCCACGCCGACTGCTCATCGAGGACCACAAAGGGCTGGTGCAGCTCCAGCAGCATGCGGCCGGCGCCCTCGTCGGCGGCAAAAGTCTGGCCGTGGCCGCCGCGCCAGGAGCCTTGGTTCTGGACGGAGCTCACGATCGCGATCTTGGCGACGGGCTTCACGTGGTCGCACCACGGTTCCTTCTGTTCCACCTCGGAATAGGCGGCACCGATGAGTTTATAGGTGTCGAGATTCATCTCGCCGTCCGGGTGCAGCTGGTCGCCGATGCTGCATTTCGCGCCGTAGGCCAGCATGGCGCCGCACTCGTAACGCAGCGCGGCCGGGCGCTTGAAGCCGCCGAACTCGCCCCACGTGTTGTGGAACTTGCCGGTCATGCCCATGAAGTCCCACTTCTGCGTGATGACGTAGCGGGCCGACATCGGGAAATGGTCGTAGCCCCAGCCGCCGGTGGGGAGCGACTCGAGTTCGAGATGCGTGTTGAACGCGAGGGACTTCCGGGCGCCGAGGGAAATGTGGCCGGAGTTATGGAAGACCGGGTTGTCCTTGCGCACGGACTGCGCCGCCGCGGTGGTGGCCTTGAAGTAGCGGTTGAGCACGTCGGCCGCGTAGCTCTGCACGTCGTCGTCGTTCTCCGGGTTGTAGCCC